>NZ_CASGGV010000155.1:0-94796 GCF_949319125.1 Frankia sp. Hr75.2
CTCGTCCCCGAAATCGCCAGCTGGGCGGCGAGGCGGGGTATCCCCGGATTCAAGGGCGGGGGCCTGGTCGGCGACCTGTGGGACGCCACCGGCGGGCGGGCTGTCGGGGCGATCGGAGACGTTGTCGGCGACGTTGCCGGCGCGGTGGTCGGATTCGTACGCGGGAACCTCGCCGCGGGCCTCTCTGCCGCCCTCAGCCCCGTGAAGGGCCTCATCCGCTCCACCCTCGGCGAGGGGGGCGACTGGAAGGGCTGGTTGGGCAGGCTCGGCCTCAAGCCCATGGACCAGCTCGTCGAGTGGGTGCGCGGCAAGGATGACGCGACGGCAGCCATTGCGGGCCCTGCGGCCTCGGCGCCGACCGGCGTCATCCAGCAGTACGCCAAGGGGCTGCTCGATGCCCGCGGCTGGGGCGCCCAGTGGGGGTCGTTCAACGCGCTGGTCATGGGGGAGTCCGGCTGGAACCCGATGGCGCGCAACCCGTCCTCGGGTGCTTTCGGAATCCCGCAGGCGCTACCCGCCTCCAAGCTCGACGCCTACGGCAACCGGAACGACTACCGGGTTCAGCTCCGCTGGATGCTCGACTACATCGCCGGCCGGGCCGACTACCGGACGCCAGCCGGCGCCTACTCGAAGTGGCTGTCACGCTCGCCGCACTGGTACGACCAGGGCGGGCCGCTGCACCCCGGCTGGACCATGGCCTACAACGGCACCGGCAAGGATGAGTGGGTCTCCAAGGAGAAGCCGAGCGGTGGAGTCACGATCGCGGCCGGCGCGATCCAGCAGACGATCCACGCCGACGGGGCCATCGACGCGCAGACCATCAGGGGGATGGTCGAGCAGGGGAACATCGGCCTCCTCGACACCCTCGACCAGATGCTCCAGCAGGGCGAGGGGGTCATCTGACTACTCGCACTTGGAGTGTCGGCGCGTGGGTGAGCGAGGCGGACGCCTCGACGAGACTTGGGTGTCAGCTCTCGTCCGGTGGCTCCTCCGGCCTCCACGACGCCGGATGCGTCAACCCTGCTGGCAACCGTGTCCGCCCATCTCCCCGGGCTGCATCCACCTGCTCCTGTGACAACCCAACTGCGCCAGCGAGGTTTGTCCCGCGTAGCCAGGCGCCAGTGAGGTTCGCGCCGAACAGCCAGGCGCCGGTGAGATCTGCTAGATCTAGCTTGGCATCGGCAAAGGTTGCGTCGACCAAATGAGCGCTTGAGAGGTCCGCGTTGAACAGCCAGGCCCTGGCGAGGTTGGCTCCAGGCAGATAAGCGCCAGTAAGGTTCGCTTTGCTCAGCCGAGCGTCGGTGAGGTTGACCTCGGCCAATTGAGCGCCAGCGAGGTCTGCCTTTACCAGCTCAGCGTTGATTAGGCTCAGCCCGCTGAGGTCGGCGCGCGAGACGCCGCGGCGTCTCGGAAGGCGGCCGAGGACGGTAAGCGCGGCTTGAATGTCGATGGTTAGGCGCATAGGTGCATCGTCACCGGTTCCGGGAGATGGCTGGGTCCAACGCCGCCCTGGTGGTGGCCGCCGCAGCGAGGGGGTGGGCGTGGCCTGGTGGTGAGTGCGCTGACGGACGAACGCGGCCAAGACTTCGACGACGGTGCGCTGGTCGGCGATGCTGTCCCGGGCGATGCGTTCCAGGGCATAGATCCCGGCCAGCCGGATCCCAAGCTCGGCGTCGTTGAGGAGCTTCACCGCCTCCACGTACAGCTCCCGCACGTGGGTGTCCCGGTTCGCCCGCCGGGTCTCGTCCAGCGCGATCAGACCCCCAGCCACGGCAGTGAGCGCAGCCGCTGCCGTGAGCAGCCCGCCTTGCAGCGCCGCCCGCGCCTGCCCCATCTCGACCTCGCCGCCTGGATACATCCGGTCCGGCAGGTGCCAGATCCCTACCACCGCGCAGACCGCTCCGACGGCGGCGATCCACAGCCCGCGGCGGCCGGTCCGCCGGCGCGCTTCCCCGTTGTCGGCCATGGGGAGGTTGTACGCCACCGTGGATGGCCGGATGCCCCTCCCCGGAGCCGTCGCATCAACTCGGTCAACCAGCGATGGTCCCGGCATCAACAGACGAACCCGCTAGCTGTTTGCTTTCGCGCTAACCGCTAGCGTGCGCAGACCAATCGACGCAGGGGGGCGACGATGGCCTACCACCATCCCGGCGGCTACCCGCAAGGTGGCGGTCCGCACCGGCAGCAGCCACCACCACAGCCGTACTACGACCCGCGCTGGCAGCAGCCACCCACACCGTACGGCCCGCCACAGCAACCACCCCGCCGCCAGGCCGCTTACCGCGGGCCTGCCCGCAACGCACACGGCGCCATGTACTGGCTCTGCGTCGGCTGGTGGTGGGAGCCCACGGCCTGGTTCGGGCGGATGTGTCTCTGGCTCATACCACCGCTCGGGATCTGGCGGTCGGGCCGCAAGGGGCGGAAGAACCGCGAGGCCAGACAGCGCCGAGGCTACCGGTAGATCACATCCCGCAGACGATGGAGAGCGAGCAGATGACTACCATGCCGTCGAGCCTCGGTTAGGGCCGGCACCATGGGGCCGCCCAAGGGTCGAGCGCACGAGAAGCGCCTTGCCGACATGTCCCTCCCGCTGCCCGAGCAGCGGGGGGAACCGTGGCGAGGTCAGCCGAACCCCGAGCACACCTGGCGCTACTCGGTAGCTGTCGGGGAGACGTCACGGATCGTCTACCGCGACGAGTTCGACGACGATTGGAACCTAGTCGACTTCGCGTTCGGACAGCAGGTACTGCACCGTAACGCTTGGGTGAACGTCATGCGTGTTGACTGTGATCATGGGATCGTTCATGTACACCGGTACACACGGAGGAACCCGGAAGGCGACCGCGAAGATCTGCTCCCGATCCAGGGGCAAGAGGACATCGAGCACGGACGCAAGATCACAGAGACGCTGATCAACGCCGAGACCTGTGAAGCGAACGAACGGAGGTGGAGAGATGGATGAGTTGACTCGTCGGCGCGTTGCTGTCGCGCGCAAGATCTTCCAGGCGACCAGCAACCCCAAGTTCGGCGTGTCCCTCCCAATCCAGGCCCCCGACGGCGAACGACCCGTCGTGGTGGCGCTCCGTGAGGACTCGGTGGGCTACGTGTTCGACCGTGTCGACGACTACGGCGGATCCGCCAACGTGGTTGTCGACCTCGGCCTCTCTATAGCCATCATCACCGTCACTCCCGACCCGCCGGGGACCGCCTCGAAGGCTAGCCACCCGATCCATGACGACTCTCCGATGGAGATGCTGGTCGTCCTGCTGCGGGACTACGGACCGCAGCAGTGTCACCGCATCCGACCCGATCGAGAGACGCGGCTCGTTGGCGAGCAGGAGCTGATCGGCGCCTGATCGGGCAGGCCAAGGAGGCGAAGTGGAACCCGCCTCCTTGGCCATCAGCTGACCTCTATTTCTCCACTTGGGTGGTAAGCGGGCATTTCGGACGGCCGGTAAACAGGGGCAGAGCGATCGCTGTGTTTTGGCCCCAGCGCCACAGGCAGACCGGGAGAGTCCGCCTGTGGCGTTACACCAGTACAAGGTTGTCGATCTAGCCCGAGACGATCTGGAGAGGGAACTCAACGCCCTCGGTGCCGAGGGATGGTCAACCACCTCGATCGTTCCGGACCCGCAGGGGACAACCCTCGTCATCCTCCGACGGAGCGTCCCCGACCCCGCCACGCCGCCCAAGCAGCCCACGCTGGGTGTCCGCCTGACGCTCAGGCGCCCTGTGCGAGAGGTGCAGGCATTCGATCAGGCCGACGGAGTCGAGATCAGAGACGGCCGTGCGTACGTCCAGTCGGCAGGCTGGGACTTGGGCGACTTCGCCCTCGATGAGATCGAATCTATCGACTGGCACGCAGGCGAGTTCCGGGGCGGAGAGGTCTGGTCCTCGGCTGAGGAGGACCAGTTAGATGCCCGGTTGGCCGAAGGTCTGACCGATAGAAAGATCGCCGATCTTCACGGGCGTAAGGAGAAGGCGATCTCTGACCGGATCCGCAAGCGCAGACTCGTCAGACCGATAACAAGATCTTTATCCTCCAGGGAGACTCGCCAACAGCCGTCGCGTGCGCGGGACGAGCTATCGGCGGATGAAGGGGAGGACGGATCGCCCTCCCTAGCCCGTCGGAGGAGGACAAGTCCAAGCCACATCGCGCTCGCCCAAGACCTGGAGGGCGCGCTCGACTACGCCACTAACGATGGGCGGGTGCACCTCGAGCAAGCCGTACACGTCCTACGGAACGGCAAACGGATCTTTGCCAGAACGAGCATGGGCATCTTCGGCATCAAGGACCACCGGTCGCCGCCCTGGCGGCAACTCGCCAAGCGTCTGGAGGACGAGTGCGTCGCGTTTGACGGTGAGGATCGAGCGGTTCTGGAACGAGCAGTGGACCAGCTGAACGCCTACGCGCAGGCCCAAGGGCGCCGTCGGCCATCCACCCCTGAGTTGTGACATCGCTGGCCCGCTAGCCTGACCCTCTTCACCGAGGGGGGCAGATGAGGACACGGTGGGCATCATTGGCACTGCTGGTCGCGGTCGGGGCGGCGGGATGTGGGACGCGGGCGGAAGGGGCGCCGTCGAGCGCAGACGTCGAGCCGACCCGAACCGCCGCGTCCACTCCGGTACCCGAGCTGCCAGAGGTCATGGCCATGAGGACGTCGCCGCCCGGCCCTGACAACTTCATCTCCGAGGCCCGCATGGTAAATCTCGGCGACAAGAGCCTGCTCACGGCCACAGACGAAGCGATCCTGGGGGTAGGGCACAGCACCTGCCGACTGTTCGACACGCAGGACGCCAGCACACCGGAGATGCGTCGCGCCGGATTCGAGATCATCGTCCAGGCCGTCCGCACCCAGACAGGCGCCGACGAGATCTCGGCCCGGACCCTGATGACGTTGGCTGTTCTCAACCTCTGCCCGGTCAACGCCGACGTGCTCCCACCCGACGCCGTCAGCTAGATCGGCGGCTCGTCCCGCCTGGCGCCGTCGCGCGGTGCCGGATGGCACGTGGATGGCACGAACGGCACCGAGGGCGACCTACCGGCACCCGGCCAGACCGCACGTCATATGCGGCCTGGCCGGGGCAAACCACCCGGCGCCGATCTTCACCGACCGGCGCCACACGAGGTGAAACGGTCTGCTAATGCGGTTGGGGGCTTATACCCCCTCCGGGGTTCAAATCCCCGAGCCTCCGCCCCTCGCGGTCGGGCCCGTCCAGCACGGACGGGCCGCTGACCAGGCACTTCTCTTCCATCCTCCGAAATCCCGGTGCCCGCGCTTCCGCTGGTGCCCACAGGGTGCCCACGTGGCGCTGGACGGGGGATCGCCGCGGCCACCGTCTCCGCCGCCTGCTGCCCCGCCGAGCGCAGCAGATGGACGTACAGGTTCGCGGTGATCGACGACGACGAGTGACCGAGCCGCTTGGAGACCAGGGCCAGGTCCACCCCGGCCGCAAGCTGGATCGACGCCGACGAGTGCCGCAGGTCGTGCAGCCGCCGCGGGGACAATGCGGGGACAACAGGTCCCGGCCGAGCTCGGCCCCGACCTCTTTAGCCCGGCCCGGCGGCAAGCTGCCCGCCCCGGGTTTACCCGGTTAGAGGCAGGGCAGGGGGCGAGCTGGGTGCTGCCTGGCCACTCCCGGAGTTGGCGACTGTGCGGCCGGGAGCGCCCGCCTCGACCGCCGGCCCCGCTGCCCCACCCCGGGACCGGCGGCCTAGCGCGGGAAGCGGCGTGGCGGCGTGGCGGGTGGTCGGCGGTGGGCGGGGCGACGGCCCACGCTGGGACTCCGCCGCCCCAACCGCACGAGCGCCTGCTGCTCGGCGCCCTCGACACCGAAAGACCGAAAGCCCTGGCCTCGCCGCCCTGCTCGGTGACTCTGCTCGGTGACTCGGTGAGTTGGGCCTGCGGGTCCCCCGCTGCGCGCCCGAGTGGCGTCGGTCCTGAAGGCCGCCCCAGCTAGCGGCCCCCGGCGGCGTCCGTGACCGCGTCGAGCACCCAGTCGTCCGGCGGACTGCCGCGCAAGCCGTCGGCGGTGGGATAGACCCGGCACTGCAACCCGTAGTCGATCCGGCTCGCCGCCGACGGGTCGACGTCGCGGCCGTCGACCCGCAGCGTCGGCGAGCCCAGGAACCGCAGCGTCCGCGCCCTCTCGGGACCTTCGACCTCGACGAGCCGCACCGGCTCGTGCACGCCCGCACGTGTCAGCAGGTCACCCAGGTGGGCCAGCAACGGCCGGTAGTTCGGGCAGTCCGTGACATAGAGCAGTTCGACAAGCACCGTCACCCTCGCCTCCGTCCGGTCAGAGTGAGTGGCCCACACCAGCGTTGACCGACCTTTCACGCCCGGCAACACTCGACCCGGGCGACGACGCCCGCCGCCGGCACGTGCCGGTCACAAAGCGAGAGGACCGGCTGTGTTCATCAGCACCGACGACCCGCGCGCCGTCGCCGCGGTCGCCGCCGTCCACGCCGGCGACCTGCCCACACTGCGCCAGCTACTCGCCGACCACCCCGAACTTGCCACCGTTCACCTCGGAGACGAGGGGGACCAGGGGATGTCCCGGACCATGCTTCACGTCGCCACCGACTGGCCCGGCCACTACCCGAACGGCCCCGCCACCGTGGCCACCCTGGTCGAGGCGGGCGCCGACGTCGACGCCCGGTTCACCGGGCCCCACACGGAAACCCCGCTGCACTGGGCCGCCAGCAGCGACGACGTCGCCGTCCTCGACGCGCTGCTCGACGCCGGAGCCGACATCGAGGCCGAAGGTGCGGTCATCGGCGGCGGCACCCCGCTCGACGACGCCTGCGCCTTCGGCCAGTGGAAAGCCGCCCGGCGGCTCGTCGAACGCGGCGCCAGCACCACCCTCTGGCACGCCGCCGCCCTCGACCTGCTCGACCGCCTCACCGCCGCCTTCGACGCGACACCGCCCCCGACCGCCGAAGACACCACCCGCGCATTCTGGAGCGCCTGCCACGGCGGCCAACGCCGCACCGCCGAATACCTCCTCGACCACGGCGCCGACATCAACTGGGTCGGTTACGACGACCTGACACCTCTCGACGCCGCCCAACGCACCGGAGCCAACGAACTCGTCGCCTGGCTGCACCACCGCGGCGCCCGGTCCACCGGAACCACCAGCAAGACACAGTGCTGACGAACACCAGCGCATCCTCTGCACACCGCCTCCACTGACCACCGCACCCCTGCCGGTCCACTGAGCCGGGTGGGCCCGGCGAAGGCGCTTGCAGTGCGGCTTCTGCACCCCGGGTTTCGTCATTTCCATCACCGCGCTGCTGCGCGACATCCCGAGCCCGTCGGACGAGGAGATCCGCGAGGGCCTGTCGGGGAACTACTGCCGCTGCACCGGCTACCAGGGAATCCTCGAGGCGGTGCGCCGCGCCGCGGCCACCGGTGCAACCAGCGCGGACGGTTAGCGCCGGGGCCGTCCCGCGCGCCGGATCAGCCACAGGGCGACGACGAGCACCGCCGCGACCGGTGCCATCCGCTTCGCCACGGGCACGGCGATCGTCCCGAGCAGGTTCACCGGGACGGGCTCCTGGCCGCGCGCCTCCGCGCGGGCGGCTGTGATGTCCCCGCCGGCCGGGCGCGGAGCGGGGCGCGTGGCAGCTTCCTGGTGAGGAGCGGGAACGTCCGCCGCGGCAACGGGAGTGTCGTCAGGTGCTGAGTCGGGTACGGAGGCGGGGGCCGCGGAGAGGACGTTGCTCTCCAGGCACTGGACGAACTGCCGGAGCAGCTTGGCGCTCACGTCGGCGAGCACGCCGCGGCCGAACTGCGCGGCCTTGCCGGAGATGGTGAGGTCGGTGGAGAGCCGGACGGCGGTCGCGTCGCCGTCCTCGGTGAGGGTGGCGGTGATGACCGCGCTGGCGTTGCCCTGGCCGCGGGTCTCGCGGCCGTCAGCCCTGATCACGGCCCGGTGGGCGGCGTGGTCCTTCTCCTGGAAGGTGGCCTTGCCCTTGTACTGGGCGGTGATCGGCCCGACCTTCACCTTGACCGCGCCGCGGTACTCCTCGCCCTCGACCGACAACAGCTCGGCGCCCGGCATGCACGGTGCGATCAGTTCGAGGTCGGTCAGCACGTCCCATGCCCGGTCGATCGGCACGGCGACCCGGAACTCGTTGGTCAGCTCCACTGCTTATGTCCTCACGGTGTCGGCGCCGCGGACGACCGGCGCGCCTTCTCCAGCAGCGAGACGATCGTCGCGGGGCTGGCGGGCAAACTTGTGATCTTCACTCCGAACGGGGCCAGCGCGTCGGCTACGGCGTTGACGACCGCCGGGGCCGAGCCGATCGCGCCGCCCTCGCCGACCCCCTTGTAGCCTCCCGGGCCGGGCGCGGGGGTCTCCAGGTGGCCGTACTCGATCGTCGGGACCTCGGTGGTCGTCGGGAGGAGGTAGTCGACGAACGTCGAGGCGAGCGGGTTGCCGTCGGGGTCGTAGGCGAGGTTCTCCAGCAGGGCGCCGCCGATGCCCTGCACGGTTCCGCCGGCGATCTGCCCCTCGACGACGTTCGGGTTGATCATCGGGCCGACGTCCTCGCCGACGATGTGGCGCAGCAGCGTGACCTTGAGCCGCTGCGGCTGCCGGCGGTGCCGGCGCCGAACGGCGTGACCGCCGTGTCGCCCTGGATCGTGGCGACCTGGTCGAGGTCGACGCCCAGCGCGTCGGCGGTCAGCTGCACCACCGTCGTCTCGATGCTGTTGCCGGTCGAGCCGCCGGCCACATAGACGTTCACCGCGCCGGACGGCTCGATACGGATCGTGGCGCCCTCGGTGGCGTAGTATCCCATCCCGGTCGAGGTGGGCTCCACATAGCTGCAGGTGCCGACCCCGAGGTAGCGGCCGGCCGCGCGGGCCTCGTGCTGCTCGCGGCGGAACGCCCCGTAGTCGAGCATCTCCAACGCTAGGTCGAAGGTCTCCCGCGGGGACATGTGGTCGTAGGGCATCCCGCACGGGTTCACGTACGGCATGTCGGCCTGGCCGGCCGACATCAGGTTCTCGCGCCGGTCCTCGATCCACTTGATCGCGGCGGGGACCTTGCGGGCCGCCAGCATGACGCACATGTCCTCGCGCAGCGGGATGACCTTCTGGCCGAAGCCGCCGCCGGTGTCGCGCATGATGACCCGGACGCACTGCTCGGGCAGGCCGAGCAGCCGGGCGCAGAACGCCCGGACCTCGTGCGGGGCCTGCGTCGCAGCCCAGATCGTGAGCTCACCGGCGGACCACTCGACGACCAGCCCGCGGGTCTCGATCGGCACCGCGGCGTAGCCCTGCTGGTAGATGGTCTCGTCGGCGACGTGCGCCGCGGCGGCGAAGACCTCCTCGGCCGCGGCCGGCGGCGGGCCGCCCATCCTCCCGGCGACGTTGCCGGGGTAGGCCTCGTGCACCAGGGCGTCCGCCGTCTCGGCGTCGCGGTAGTCGGCGACGGCGGGCAGCGGGTCGTAGTCGACCTCGACCAGCTCGGTCGCGTCCTCGGCGATGTACCGACTCTCGGCGATCACCAGGGCGACCGGGTCGCCGACGAAGCGGACCTCGTCCGAGGCGAGCGCCGGCCGGGGCGTGTCCGGGATGTCCTTGCCCATCGAGGTGTACCACTGCTCGCGGATGTCCGGGTTGAGATCGGCGGCGAGGAACACGGCGTGGACACCGGGGAGGTCCAGCGCGGCCGAGATGTCGACATGGGTGACGCGGGCGTGGGCGAACGGGCTGCGCACGAAGCAGGTGTGCAGCATGCCCGGCCGCCGGACGTCGTCCACGAACGTGCCGTGCCCGGTGAGCAGGCGCCCGTCCTCCACCCGCTGGACCCGGGTGCCCGCATAACGCGCCGCGGTGGTCTCGCGCATGAGCACCTGCTCCGTTCGTGCGCCGGACGGCCGGACGGTCGGATAGCCGGCATACCGCGTACGTCACAGATGTCGCGTACGTCTCACATGCCGCCGGCGCACGACTCTAGCCGTCCGGGCTCGACGATGTTGGGCGACCGCTCAGGAGGGCGCGTCCGCGGCGGTGCCGGCCGCGGACGGGCGGGAACCGGGCCAGCGCCGTACATCCTCCGGGGTGTCGAGGTCGGCGGGATCACCCGGGACCGGCACCTCGTCGACCAGATCCGGGTGCGCGGCGAGGAAGCGGCGCGCACCCTCGTCGGCACCGGCGAGCGCGATCGCCTCGCGCCACAGCCGCGGCGCCATGACGATCGGATGTCCGCGCCGGCCGCCGTAGCGGCCGACGGCGACCCGGCCCGGCCGCCAGGCCGCCAGGACGGCGCGCACCGCGTCCGCGCCGATCCCGGGGGTGTCGACCAGCAGCACCGCGACCGCGGTTACCCCCGCCGCATCGGCAGTGGGCGCCGGGCCGCGGGCGCGGTCCAGCGCGAGTGTGAGCGAGCTGCGCTGCCCGCGGCCGGGGTCAGGGTTCACCACGACGTCCGCGCCCGGCACGACCGTGCCGTCGCGGACCACCGCGATGACCCAGGGGCAGCCGGCGTCCCGCGCGGCGGCCACCGCGCGGTCCACCAGTCGCGCCCCGCCCACGACGAGCTCGGCCTTCGGCGCGCCCATCCGGCTGCCGCCGCCCGCCGCGAGCACAGCCGCGACGATCCGGGCCGGTGCGTGTCCGGTCATGCCGGCCAGTCTGGTCCCGTCGGTCAGTCTGGTCCCGCCCGCGTGGCGGGAACCGGGGCGGGGAGGATGCCAGACTCGCCGTCATGCCGTTACGTGACTTCGCCGACCCGGCGGCGGTGGCCGGTGCGCTCGACGCGGCCGGGTACGTGCCGGACGAGGGCGTCGCCACCGCCGCGTTCCTCGCCCTGCGGATGGGCCGGCCGCTGTTCGTGGAGGGCGACCCCGGCGTCGGCAAGACCGCGCTGGCGCACGCACTGGCCACGGTCTGCCAGGCCCGCCTGATCCGCCTGCAGTGCTACGAGGGCATCGACGTGAGCCAGGCGCTCTACGACTGGGACTTCCCGCGCCAGGTCCTCCACCTGCGTGCCGCCGCCGGCAGCGCGGACCCGGGCGAGATCGAGGCCTCGCTGTACGACCGCCGCTTCCTGATCGCCCGCCCGGTGCTGCAGGCACTCGAGCAGAGCCCCGCCGTCCTGCTCGTCGACGAGATCGACCGCGCTGACGACGAGTTCGAGGCGTTCCTGCTCGAGGTGCTCGCCGAGGGCTCGGTGACGGTCCCGGAGATCGGCACGATCCGGGCGGACGTCCCGCCGCTGACGGTGATCACCTCGAACCGGACCCGCGAGGTGCACGACGCGCTGAAGCGCCGCTGCCTCTACCTGTGGCTGGACCATCCGGACTTCGCCCGGGAGGTGGAGATCGTCCGGCGGCGGGTGCCGGGCGCGGCGCGCCAGCTCGTCGCGGACGTCGCCCGGGCCACCGCGCGGCTGCGGGAAGCGGGCCTGCTCAAGCCGCCCGGCATCGCCGAGACGATCGACTGGGCGCTGGCCCTGCACACCCTCGGCCGCTCCCGCCTCGACGGGGAGGCGGCGCGGATGACGCTGGGCGCGGTGCTGAAGTACCGGGAGGACATCGTCCGCGCAGAGCGGGAGCTGGGCGAGATCGTCGGCGGGCTGACGTGAACGCGCGGCCGTCCGCCGCGGGTCCGTCCGCCGCGGGTCCGTCCGCCGCGGGTCCGCTCGCCGAACCGGACCCGCTGGTCGCCCTGACCGGGTTCGCCCGCGCGCTGCGCGGCGCCGGCGCGGCGGCGGACGCGAGCCGGGTCGCGACGGCGGTGCAGGCACTCACCCACCTCGATCCCACCAGCGCCGCCGACGTGTACTGGGCCGGTCGCCTGGCGCTGTGCGCCGAACCGGACGACCTGCCGCGCTACGACGCGCTGTTCGACGAGTGGTTCCGCGGGCGCCTCGACGGGCTGCCCGGGCAGGCCGCCGCCGGGGCTGTCGCGCCGTCGTCGCGGGCGGTGCGGGTCTGGCCGTCCAGCGGCGCCGGCACCGCGCGCGACGACGGTGACGACAGCCCGGCCGACCCGCTCCCCGTCGGCGCGAGCGACGTCGAGCTGCTGCGCCGCCGCGACGTCGCGGACCTCAGCCCGGCGGAGCGGGCCGAGATCGACCGGCTCGTCGGCCTGCTCGCCCCCCGGGTCGGGTCCCGTCCCAGCCGCCGGCGCCGGCCCGGCGGGAACCGCGGGCTCGACCCGCGCCGCACCGTGCGCGCCATGCTGCGCGACGGCGGCGAGCCCGGTGAGCTCGTCCGCGCGCGCCCGCGGGTACGGCCCCGGCGGCTGGTGTTCCTCGTCGACGTCAGCGGTTCCATGAGCCCCTACGCCGACGTGATGCTGCGCTTCGCGCACGCCGCCGTCCGGGTCGCCCCGTTCGCCACCGAGGTGTTCACCTGCGGGACCAGGCTGACGCGACTCACCCGTCCGCTGCGGCTGCGGGACGCGGGGGAGGCCCTGCGGGCGGCCGGCGAGGCGATTCCCGACTGGAGCGGCGGCACCCGCCTCGGGGAGTCGCTGCGCGCCTTCCTCGACCTGTGGGGGCAGCGGGGCACCGCCCGCCAGGCGGTCGTGGTGATCGTGTCCGACGGGTGGGAGCGCGGCGACGTCACCCTGCTCGCCGAGCAGATGGCCCGGCTGGCCCGGCTCGCGCACCGGGTCCTCTGGGTGAACCCGCACACCGGCCGGGACGGGTTCACGCCGACCGCCGCAGGTATGTCCGCGGCGCTTCCCCACGTGGACGACCTGCTGGCCGGGCATACGTTCCAGGCACTGCGAGGACTTGCCGAGGTGATCTCCGATGCGTGACGTGCTCCCCGACCTCGAGAGCTGGTGGCAGGCGGGGGAGACCGTGGGCCTGGCGACGGTCGTCGGCACCTGGAAGTCGGCCCCGCGCCAGCCGGGCGCGGCGATGGCTGTCACCCCGGACGGCTCGGTCGTGGGCAGTGTCTCGGGCGGCTGCGTCGAGGGGGCCGTGTACGACCTGGCCGAGCAGTGCCGCGCGACGTCCGTCCCCGTCCTGCAGCGCTACGGGGTCAGTGACGACGACGCGTTCGCGGTGGGCCTCACCTGCGGGGGCATCATCGACGTCTTCGTCGAGGCGGTGAGCCGGCGGACGTTCCCCGAGCTCGGCGGGATCCTCGCCGACGTCCGGGACGGCCGGCCGGTCGCGGTCGCGACGCTGGTCAGCGGGGTGGGCACCAGCACCGTCGGGTCCCGCCTCGTCGTCCGGCCGGGCTCCGTCGAGGGCACCCTCGGCAGCGCGCGGTTCGACACGGCCGTCCGCGACGACGCGCGCGGGATGCTGGAGCAGGGCCGGACGGGCATCGTCCGCTACGGCCCGTACGGCGAGCGGCGCGGTGACGACAGTGCCGTCTTCGTCGCCTCCTACGCGCCGCGGCCGCGGCTGATCGTCTTCGGTGCCATCGACTTCGCCGCCGCCCTGGCCAGGGTGGGCGCCTTCCTCGGCTACCGGGTGACCGTGTGCGACGCACGGGCGACGTTCGCCACCCGCAGGCGGTTCCCCGAGGCCGACGAGGTGGTCGTCGACTGGCCGCACCGCTACCTCGCCGCGACGGCGGTGGACGAGCGCACGACCGTCTGCGTCCTCACCCACGATCCGAAGTTCGACGTGCCGCTCCTGGAGGTCGCGCTGCGCCGGCCGCTGGCCTACCTCGGCGTCATGGGCTCGCGCCGCACCAACGCCGACCGCGCGCGGCGGCTGCGGGAGCTCGGCTTCTCCGACGCCGACCTGGCCCGCCTGCACGCGCCCATCGGCCTGGACATCGGGGGGCGCACACCGGAGGAGACCGCGATCTCCATCGCCGCGGAGATCATCGCGACGCGGCACGGGGGATCGGGCGCCCAGCTACGGCAGCTGTCCGGCCCCATCCACCATGACCTGTCCGCGCCGGCCGGTGACCCATCCACGACGTTCGGTGATCCATCTGCGCCGGCCGGTGACGTGCGGGCGTCGGCCCATGACGGCTGAACGTCGAGTGCCGATCGCACGGATCTGATTCCTGTTACTCTCCGGCCGTGCTGTTCGCCTTACGCTTCGACTTCCGTAATCCGGACCTCGCCGGTACGACCATGGCCGACCGTTACGCGGCGGCCCTCGACATGGCCGAGTGGGCTGACCAGCTGGGCTGCGTGACCATCGCGGTCTCGGAGCACCACGGCTCGCCGGACGGCTACCTTCCCAGCCCGATCCCGATGCTCGCGGCGATGGCCGCCCGCACCACCAAGGTGCGCTTCCGTATCGCGGCGCTCATCGCACCGTTTCACGACCCGCTGCGCCTCGCCGAGGACCTGATCTTCCTCGACAACATCAGCAAGGGTCGCGTCGACCTGATCGTCGCGGGCGGGTACGTCCGCGAGGAGTTCGCCATGTTCGACATCCCGATGTCCGAACGCGGGCGCCGGGTGACCGAGACCGTGACGACCCTCAAGGCCGCGTTCTCCGGCGAGCCGTTCGAATACCGCGGCCGGACGGTCCACCTCACCCCCGGTCCCTTCCGCCCCGGCGGCCCGCAGATCTCGCTCGGTGGCAGCAGCGAGCCGGCCGCCCGTCGCGCGGCACGCATCGCCGACGGCTTCGTCCCCTCGGTGCCGGAGGTCTGGGAGTTCTACCGCGACGAGGTCCAGAAGCTCGGCCGGCCCGATCCCGGACCGAGCCCGATCGGCCCTAACCAGGTCACCGCGCTCGCCGAGGACGCCGACGAGGGCTGGAAGCGAATGTCGCCGTTCTTCCTCCACGAGACGAACGCCTACGGCGTCTGGCAGGCCCAGAACAACGCGGTTTCTCCGTACCGCACGGCTGCCGATGCCGACCATCTGCGCACGACCGGGCAGTACCGGGTGCTGACGCCCGAACAGCTCGTGGCCGAGCAGAAGGCCGCGTCATTCGCGTTCACCCAGCTCCACCCGCTGTGCGGGGGAATGCCGCCCGAGTCGGCGTGGGACAGCCTGCGCCTGTTCGAGCGCGAGGTTCTGCCGGCCTTCCGCTGATCCGTCGCCCCGTCTGATTCGCGCCCGCCGGCGGTCGACGCCGCTTCTGGCCGCTGGCGGACCGTACTGATCCCTGGTTCCCGAACGCTGATGCCCGAAGCCCGAACCGGCTTCGGGCATCAGCATTTCGGGCCCGTGGAACCCCGGGTTCGCGATTCCAGCCCGGCGTTCGTGTTCGCGGGCCGGCGGCCCGCGCGGTCAGATCCCCGGATCGGCCGGGTCCACCCGTACGACGCGGAAGTCGGCGCCGACGATCCGCCCGTACATCTCGGCTGACATCGGGCCGGGGAACGTCCCGACGACGGAGGTCGGGGACCCGGCGTCGTCGACGAGCACGACGGCGTAGGCGCTGGGTGCCGCCCACTTCCCGCGCACGGCGTGCTCGACGTGCCGCCAGCTCTCCTCGGACGGGGGGTGCAGGGGGCTCGGCGTCGTCACGCCGGCCTCGCTCTGCGGAAAATGAATTTAACTTCTTTAAATGAATCTAATGCCACTCTGTCGGCCTCGACGAGGTCGGCCTCGACGAGTCGGCGCCCCTTTGTCATGTATCGCTCCGGTTCGGGCGGTGTTCCTGCTGGATGGCGTCCCCTCTCCCTTCGACCAACGGTCCACCATGACGGGCGATCGGGCGAGGGTGTGAGTGGCGTCATACTGCAGGCATGCGGAGGAAGGGACACAGAGCCACCGGCGCGTCGAATGCGGCACGGTCAACGGGACGGTCCGGTATGGCACGATCAGCACGGGAGATCAGCGGACGAATTGTGGCGGCCCTGGCGGCCGGCGCCTCGCCCGCGTGGGTGTGACAACAGTCAGACCAGCTGGAATCGGTCGGCGACGAACCAGAACCGAGGACCCCGGGTAGACGATGTGAAGCACATACAACCCTGTCTCGCCAAGTTGTTGGGCGCAATCGTCCAGCGCAGGAAGGCCGCCGGGCTCAGCCAGGCCCAGCTGGCCAACCGGGTGCGTTACCAACCGAGTTACCTCTCGAAGGCCGAGCGCGGCCTGCTGGGCGTGCCGTCGCAGTCGCTCGTGGCCGCGATCGACGCGGAGCTGAACGCCGGCGGCGCGCTCGTCGAGCTGCGCCGTCACGCGTGGCTGGAGGACAAGGGCGGTCAGGCGGGCGTCATCTGGCGGGGAGTCCCGGAGGAGGTGGACATCACGGATCGCCGACAGCTCATCGTCGGGGGCGGCGCCGTCGCGGTCGGGCCGGCGGCGGCCGCGGCCCTGCCGGCCGTGCCAGCACTGTCCGATGCACCGGCATCGTCGGGCGCGTCGGCCGTTCCCGCGCCCCGGTCCGGAGCGGCCGGGCCCCCGGCACCGAGCCGGATCGACCTGTCGGGGCGGTGGTGGACGTCCTGGCAGACCTTCCGGGACGGCAAGGAGATCCGCTCCTCGCAGGAGGTCAGCGTGGAGCAGGCCGGCGAGGTCCTCCGCATCGAGGCGGTCTCGCGCGGGCTGGCCCTGGAGGAGGGCGGCTACCTCTGGTCGGGCGAGCTGCGCGTCTTCGACAACGAGATCGTCATGGGTTGGTACGTGGCGGTCGACGGCCCGGTGCGGTCGAAGGGCACGCTGTTCCTCTCGCTGCACCCGCACGGTGACCGGCTCACCGGCCGCTGGGTCGGCCTCAGCTACGACGGCCTGTTCATCGAGGGGTGGGGAGCGATGGCTCGTTCGGAGGAGGCCACCGTGACCCTGATCGACCGCCTCAAGAAACAGTTTCCGAAGGTGGCGTGACGGCCGCTGGAACCGGCGAGCCGGAGCAGCGTGGAGGACCTCGGTGCGGCGGTCGTCGCCCTCCGGCCGGAGGACGCGACCGCCGTCACCGAGATCATCTTCCGCATCCGCTCGCCGAGTGTCTCAGCGCGTCGCGCGGATGGACTCCCGCAGCGAGGTCAGCGTGGCGGCGATGGCCGTCGGCTCGTAGCCGCAGTGGGCCATGCAGTTCTCGCAGCGGGGGTCGCGGCCGCGGCCGTACGACTCCCAGTCGGTGGTGTCGAGAAGCTCCTGGTAGCTCGAGGCGTATCCGTCACCCATCAGATAGCACGGCTTCTGCCAGCCGTAGAGGGAGTACGACGGAATTCCCCACGCGGTGCAGGGGAAGTCGACCTTGCCCTCGAGGAAGTCGAGGAACAGAGGCGAGTGCTGGATGCGCCAGCGCTTGCGCCGGCCGTCGGCGAACGCCTTGCGGAAAAGCTCCTGAGTCTCCTTGACGCCCAGGAACTTGTCCTGCTCAGGGGCCTTCTCGTAGGCGTAGGCCGGCGAGAGCATCATGCCGTCGACATTGAGGTCGTTGTTCAGGAAGTCCAGCACCTCGATGACGGTTTGCGGGGTGTCGGTGTTGAAGAACGTGGTGTTCGTCGTCACCCGGAATCCGCGGTCCTGCGCGTCCTTGATCGCGTCGACGGCCTGGGCGAAGACGCCCTTCTTCGCCACGGACTCGTCGTGGCGGTCCTCGAGCCCGTCGATGTGCACCGCGAGCGACAGGTACGGCGAGGGCTTCAGCTTGTCGATCTTGCGCGGGAGCAGCACCGCGTTCGTGCAGAGGTAGATGAACTTCTTGCGCTTGACCAGGCCTTCCACGATCTGCTCGATCTGTGGGTGCATCAGCGGCTCGCCACCCGCCAGACACACGACGGGCGCGCCGCACTCGTCGACGGCGGCGAGCGCCTGCTCGACCGGCATGCGCTGCTTGAGGACGTCCGCGGGGTGCTGGATCTTGCCGCAGCCCTCGCAGGAGAGGTTGCACGCGAACAGCGGTTCCAGCTCGAGCGTGATCGGGAACTTGTCTCGACGTGCGATTTTCTGCTTCAGCAGATAGGCACCGATCTTGATCGCCTGACGCCGCGGAATGCTCATATTCACCCTTCCGGTGTTGATCTACGTTCGCCTGGTGGGTGGTGGAGTCGCGATGCCGTACCGCTCCCCTAAGTCTAAGGAGGCGCCTTATCTAGTTCTTGGAAAAATTCTTCGATGAGAGCTACTTAACCGGCTGGCCGAGATCTTTTTTCGGTCAACTATGTCGCCACCAGCCCGTTTACCGAAGCGAGATGCGATTTTCACGTACCCGCCGGCTACCGCGGTCTCACATCGAACTGGACCTTTGGGCCCGTCTTAGGTCATCGTCAAGGGCACAACGCCCGTCGAGGCGGCGGACGTCCGACTGCTCGCGTACGCACCCGCGAAAGCCGTTGCCCGGCCAGTCAGGCCCGGCGAAGCAGGTCGGAGCCACGACCGTAACCCGGTGGGCGGAAATGCGCCGCGCCCGAACGTGCCGGGTCATCGGGCGGGCGGGTCACCGTGCCATCCGGTACCGGGACGCGGGCGGGCCGTCGGATGCCGCCACCGGACTGAAGACCCCGGTCACGCGGTACGTCTCGGCGGGCACCGGCACCGGGCCCGGTCCCGGGACGCGGAATCGTCCCGGCGCGGCCTCGGGGCGCCGATACCAGTACGGGGGCGCCCGGCGGAGCCGGTTCCGGCGGCCGGCGGGGGCGATCGACGTGTATGCGGGGGAGCAGACGCTCGGCCGCGGCATCCCGGCCTGGGGGAGACGAAGGAGCCCGCGGGCGCAGAGGGAGTGGAACGCGCGGAGGAGACGGGGGCGCAGAGGCAGTCGAGGAGACGGCGGAGATCGCGTGGGCGCGGGCGGTGCGCGGCCACGTGTGGCCCGCCCGGTCGCGCGGGCCGACGGGTTCCGTTCGCCGGCTTGGGCGTCGGTGCCGTCGAGGTGGTGTGCACCGGTGGTGATCACGGTGCCGGGCGCGGTGCGCCTGATCGTCCAGTGCTGGAGCCGGGGTGGCTTCGTAGCCGACACGATCCGGCGGGTGCCGGGCGGCGTTGTCGGGAACCGTTGTCAGGAACCGTTGTCGGGCGGCGTCATCGGGAACCGGTGCCGGTCAGCGTCGTCGGGGCCGGCACCGGCGCGCTCGTGGTTCGGCCCCGCCGCGGGAGCGCCGTCCCGGGCGGACCGTGCCGGCGGCGGCCGACCACGAGCTGGCGGACGTCACATGTCGAGGCGTGACTCGATGGTGCGCAACCGGTGGCGGGCCATCGCCAGGTTCGCGCGGCTCTTGTCCAGCACCAGATACAGGAACAGGCCGCGCCCAGTGTGGCTGCTCAGAAGCCTGATCAGGTGGTACTGCCGACCGAGGGTGATGAGGATGTCCTCGATGGTGTCCTGCAGGCCGAGGCTCTCCATCGTGCGGATCTTCGCCCGGACGACCTCGGTGTTCCCGGCGGCCGCGATCTCCAGGTCGAAGTTATGGATGTTGCTCAGCTTGCCGAGCGTCATCCCACTCGTGAAGTCGACGAGGGCGACCCCGGTCGCCCCCTCGATCTCCAGCGATTCCTTCAGTGCAACGTCGACGCTGTTCATGTCGCCTCCCACGTGATCATCAACTTCTTCCAGGGCAGCCAGGTCACTGCCTTCGTCGTTGGCGGATCGGTCCGCTCGTGCAAACCACCAGGTCCCGAGCCTTATCCGCATTTCGCCCCACCTGAAAATGGGGGCACTCTCCGGGTCGTCGAGCGCCATGTCGTGGCGGCCCTCTCTCCCGGCAATGCCAACTCGCAGGTGCCTGTCAGGGCCATCTCACCAGGATTCGGGCAGATCTGACCCGTGCATTGGTGGAGCACTTCGCACGGTGATCGGATGACCAGGCAATTAGAGTGTCGCGAGTGCATAAATTGAGAGGTCCGTGGGATTGTCTACCTGAATTCGTATAACCGCAGGTCAAGACAGGTGTCGAGCCCCAGGAGCAGGCGGCGCCGGCGGGACGGGCACGCGACCCGGCCGATTCGTCCCGTGGCCGCGGTGGTCTCGGCCCCGCCACACCGCCCCGAAGCCCCCACGTGGCAGGCGATCCACCATCGTTCCGTGGACGGCCCTCCGGTCCTACGGCCTACAACCGGGAGCCGCCCACGATGCCACGGGCCACGCCGAGCACGCGTTCAGAGCGGAACGTGTGCTCAGGGCGGAACGTGTGCTCAGAGCTGAGCGAGCTGCTTGGCGATCGTCTCCACGTCGGAGTAGGTCACACCGATCAGCCCGACCTGCTTCCAGCGTAGTATGCCGTTCGCATCCACGAGGAACACCGACCGGCGTAGTCCGAGTCCTGGCAGGGAGATGCCATACTGCTTGACGACCGTGCGGTCGTCGTCCGCGAGCAGGGGAAAGCTGAGAGAATACGAACGGGCGAAGGCTTCGTGGCTGTCGAGGTCCTGCGGGCTGATTCCCCAGACCAGGGCCCCGAGGTCACGGAACACCTCGATGCCGGCGGCGTAGGAACACATCTGCTTCGTGCAGACCGGAGTGTTGTCACCCGGGTAGAAGGCGAGGACGACCGGGTGGCCCCGCTCCCCGGAGAGGGCGAACTCGGACCGGGTGGCCTCCTCACCGGTCAGCGTCAGGCCGGGCAGGGTGAAGTCGGGCGCCGGCTGACCGATCGCGGGCGTCGCCATCTCAGGCCACCCCCCACTCGCGGCCGAGCGACCCGCCGGGCATGACACGGCGGCCCGGGTCACGGGGGCAGCCGGGGTGAACCCGCCTGGTGGGATCGTCGAGAAGACTCGACATCTGGCTCCTTCCGGGTGCGCCGCGGCGGGGACCGGTCGCGTGCGCCGGGTCGTTGGACCCGCGCCCGTGGTGGATGACGGCCAAGCCGTGGATGGCTAAATTAGGTAACCGTACCGGTGGCGTAAAGCGCTGTGTCACGTTTTCGGCTGTTTCGGTCACCTTTCCACCCACCCACGGGCCGCGGAGCTCGCTGGGGACGGGGCGTCCGAGCCCCGAGCGGGCGTGGGATCTGAAGTGTGGCGACTGAGAGAGTCCATGGTGTCACTCGGTCGCCACGCTTCTGTCTGGTGCCGGGATGGGATCGGGTTGGGGTGCGGCTCGGGCCTCGGGGCAGGTGCCGGGAGGTTCGGTGTAGGGACGGGTGGTGCGCGGTGGTGTCGTCTGGACATTGTTCTTCTATTGAGGGACCAAGGGCCCTGGTCTGCGGCGATGGTCCCGGCTTCCGGGAATCGGAGTCCGCGGGGCCTTCCGTGCCGCGACAATGGCCGGTCGGGATTGCAGGCCTGTGGCACCGCTCCGAGCGAAGGTCTGCCCACCCAGGTCCGGCTCATATCGAGTCGCCAATGTGTCGATAAAGTGAATGGCTGGCGTTTCCGGTTACACGGAACGCATACTGCACGGTCCTGGTATTCCACCGGCGGCTGCGTCGTCGGGTGGCTCTGCGGCACGTGGTCGGCGGCCCCGGATCCTCCAGCTGGTCGACCTGCGTTCCGTCGGGTTCCGTAGCGCGCGGAATGGTGGAGGATGACCTCTTCGGCGGTGAAAGAAGGGTCGATTCCTGACGCGGTGGAACCGTCGCCGAGCGACTTCTTTCGCATCCGCTGGCCGTCTCCGTCGACTACTTTGAGTCACATGACGCGCTGGTGGCTCGCGTCCACGCCCCGCGCTCGCGGCTCCGCCATGCCCTCCCGCGGTAGCCGAGCCGCGGAGCCGCCGCGGTTCCGCGGAGCCGCCCAGCCGCCCAGCCGCGGTTCCGTGGAACCGCGGAATCGCAGCTCCGTAGTCCTGTCACGCCACTGCGTCACGTAGCGCCGTAGCGCCGTAGCGCCGAAGCGCCGAGCAGGCGACGCGCTCGGCGGTACGGCGGAATGGCTGGTTCAGAAGGTGACGGGTTGCGGAACGCCGCCGCTGCGGGCCAGGAGCACGTCGAGGTCGTAGTCGTACCAGCGGCGCAGCGGCCGCGGCGATGCCGAGCGGCCCCACTCGTACATCTGGCGCTGCGCGTCGAACGAGCCGTCGTGCCACCTGCGCAGGACGTCGCCCAGGCGCAGCGGCTCGGGCAGGAAGGCGGCGGTGCCGAGCAGGTCCGCGAGGCGTCCGACCGCCTCGGTGGGTGTCGCCTGGCCCTGGTCCACCTCGTCCATCACACCGCCGAGCCGGCGGAACAGGTCCTGGAACTCGGGCAGGTCCGGGCAGAAGGTACCGGGGAAGGGGGCGTCGAAGAGCCGGTCGAACAGCGCCGGGTCGCCCCGCTCGAGGAAGCCGAAGTAGGTGCCGACGATCCGCGAGATGCCCAGGTTCCAGGCCATGAACCACACCTTGGACCAGGCCCGCCACAGGTCGAAGTCCCGGAAGGACGTGTACGAGCCGGCCACCAGCCGGTCGTTCACGTCGAGGATCGTCTGGTTGAGCTGGTCGATGGAGGCGAAGCGCTCGGCCGAGAGGTCGCCGTCGGTGAGGGCGTCCATGAGCATGGGCGCGAAGGCGTAGATGACCTGCATGGTGTTCGCCATGCCGCGGGAGAACAATGCGTCGATGGCGCCGGCGGCGTGGCTCATCATGGTCCAGCGGTCACCCACCGTCCGGGTGCTGGAGTACTGGGTGCGCCCGGTGGACACCCAGTCCCAGGTGGGCCGGGCGGCGGCGAACTGGCGCGCCACGCTGGGGAAACGGTCCAGGTAGGTCTGCCACTCCTCGTCGGCGGTGACGCCGGGCTGCTTCGGGAAGCGGCGGGTGTCGAGGTTGAGGCCGACGCTGCACAGCGGGTTGGTGGCGCTCTGGTGGTTGTCGAACGGGATCACCCAGAGCCACCCGCCGTCGAAGATGTGGTGCAGCGTCCCCTGGTGCCACGGCGACGGCTGTCCGCTGGGCCGGGTCACCTCGTCGAACGGGGTGACCCCGACCATGTGGGTGAACAGCGTCCGCGAGTGTGTCCTGAACCGGCAGGGGTCCTCGCGCAGGCCGTACTGGTTGGCCAGCACCGAGTTCCGCCCGGAGGCGTCGACGACGTAGCGGACCCGGATCCGCTCGCCGGCCCGCGTCGTCAGGGTGGCCGCGTCGTCGGTGATCTCTACATGGTCGACGAAGGTCCGCTGCCGCGGGTGGGCGCCGTGGCGCACCGCGGAGTAGAAGAGGTAGGAGTCGATGTCCTGGCGGTGCATGTGCATCTCAGGGCCGTTCGGGAACTCCGAGACACTGCACTGCGTGACCTCCTCCGGGTCCTGGACCTCCCCCTCCCGGTGGTAGACGAAGCCGAAATTGCGTTTCACGCCGCACGCGGACGAGACGTGCTTCCGGACGCCCTCGAAGCTGCTGACATGGCCGAGCTCCGGGACGTCGAAACGTTGCGCGAGAAGTTTCAGCAGATAGGTCGTCTCGCCGATCGTCGATTCCCCGAGTGCGAATCGCGGGTGTGTTCCACTGTCGATGAGTACCACACTGTGACCGTGGCGGGCGAGGATGTTGGCCAGGGTCGAGCCGGCGATGCCGCTGCCGAGGATGGCAACCGAATAGTCGTACTCGCTCATTGCGTGACTCCCTGTACGCCGCTATCGGAGATGATCAGCGGGTCTCGCTCCGCTTGCGGGCTCTCGAGATCCCCCGATCCCTTCACAATCGCGTACTGAACCACTTATCCGTCCGTTGGTCTAGATAAACGCAATATAAACTCGGATGGACGTGCAATTCTCCTGATATCGTTCGATATAGAGTTTTCGTCCCGATATTTACTTCTTAAGGTAAATGCCCGGAATCGTCCGTTGGGCAGGGTCGTCGGCGGGCCCGTCCCGGCGCGGCGGCGGCCGGCGGGCTGCCACGCTGGTGGCATGGATGTGGCATGGATGCGGTGACGCTGTCGGTGGTGTCCAGTGCGCTGGGCGGCATCGCCGAGGAGATGGGGACGCTGCTCGTCCGGAGCGCGTACTCGTCCAACATCAAGGAGCGGCGCGACTGCTCGGCGGCGATCTTCGACGTGGACGCCCGGATGATCGCTCAGGCCGCCCACGTGCCGGTGCACCTGGGCGCCATGTACGAGTCGGTCCGGGTGGTCGCCGAGCGCGGGCCGCTGCCTGGTGACGTGTGGGTGCTCAACGACCCGTTCTCCGGCGGGAACCACCTGCCCGACGTCACGCTGATCTCCCCGCTCGCGTTCGACGGCGAGGTGGTCGGCTACGCGGCCACCCGGGCGCACCACTCCGACATGGGCGGGATGCGTCCCGGGTCGATGCCCGCGGACTCCACCGAGATCTTCGCCGAGGGCCTGATCATCCCGCCGGTCCGACTCGTCCGGGCGGGGCGCTGGGAGGAGGACCTGCTCGACCTCATCTGCGCGAACTCGCGGACGCCCGACCTGCGCCGCGGTGACCTGCGCGCGCAGGCGGCGGCGAACGGGCTGGCCGCCACCCGGCTGGTTGAGCTCGCGCGCCGGCACGGCACCGGGCTCGTCCTGGAGTCGTTCGCCGAGGTACTCCGCTACGGCGAGCGGCGCAGCCGGGCGGTGATCGCGCGGCTGCCCGACGGCGTCCACCGGGTGGAGAGCGAGCTCGAGGGTGACGGCGTCGACGACCGGGACATAGCGCTGCGGGTCGCGGTGACCATCGAGGGCGACGGCATCACCGTCGACTTCACCGGCACGTCACCGGCGGTGCGCGGCAACGTCAACTGCCCGCGCGCGGTGACCCGCTCCGCGTGCTGCTTCGCGCTGCGGGTGCTGCTGCCCGACGACGTCCCGACCGGCGACGGCACCTACGCCCCGCTGACCGTGGTGACCGAGCCCGGTTCGCTGGTCGACGCGCAACGCCCGTCCGCCGTCGTGGCGGGCAACGTGGAGACATCGCAGCGCATCGCCGACACGGTGCTGGCGGCCCTGCGGCTGGCGGTCGGCGCCGGGTCGGACGTCCTGGCGGCGCCCGGGCAGGGGACGATGAACAATCTGGTGATCGGCGGCGCGACCTGGACGTACTACGAGACGCTGGGCGGGGGGCAGGGCGCGTCCGCCCGCGGCCGTGGCCCCTCCGGGGTGCACGTGGGGATGACGAACACGCTGAACACCCCGATCGAGGCGCTCGAGTTGGAATACCCGATGCGGGTGGAGCGCTACGAGCTGGCCGACGGCACGGGTGGGCCCGGCAGGCATCCGGGCGGGGACGGCCTCGTGCGCTCGGTGCGGGTGCTGGAGCCGGCGACGCTGTCCGTCCTGACCGACCGGCGGCGGCACGCGCCCGGTGGGGTGGCGGGCGGTGGGCCCGGCGCGGTCGGGCACAACGATGTTGACGGTGTTCCGCTCCCGCCGAAGGCGAGCCGGCAGCTCCCTGCCGGGTCGGTCGTCACCCTGCGCACACCGGGCGGTGGCGGATGGGGCCCGCCGCCGTAGTTCCTCGGGATCGACATCATCACGCAGGGTGTACCTCTGGCTGTCGATCGTTATCTGGACGGCCACGCGCCCACCTTCGCGCGCGTGTTCGACTGCGGCACTGTGCACTGGGATACCCATAGGTCAAAGGTGTGATCGGTAGATCTATGTAATCGGCTGCGGACGGACCACGCAGCGTTCACGATCGAGGGTGACCCGACCGGGATGCGAGGAACCGGGAGGCCACATGGAGGCTGAGTTCGGTGTTGGCGCCGCGATGGCAGTGGCCGCGGTGCCCGGTGTGCCCGTGCCCGTGCCCGCGGCCGTGACCGCCGCGGCCGTGACCGCCCCTGCCCCACGCTCACCGCTGGCCAGGGCGTTCGACGGCGCGCTGGTCGCGGTCGGCGCGACGGCGGACCCGGGGGAACGGGTCGCCGCGTTCGTGGACCTTGTCCGGAGGTACCAGGAACCTGGTCGGCACTACCACACCCTGCGGCACGTGGCGGAGACGACCGCCGCCTTCCACCTGCTGATCGCCGCCGACCGTGCCGAGGCCGCCGAGGTGCGGCTACCGGTCTGCCTCCTCGCCGTGCACTTCCACGACGTCGTCTACGACTCCCGGGCGAGGGACAACGAACAGCGCTCCGCCGAGCTCGCCGCCGGCGTCCTGACCCGTCTCGGCTGCCAGGCCGAGGCGATCGCCGACGTGTGCCGCCTGGTCGAGGCCACGGCGGGGCACCGGGCGGTGTCCGCCGACGAGGCGTTCGTCAACGACGCCGACCTGCGGGTGCTCGCGCGTCCCGCGCCCGCCTACGACCGGTATGTCCGCCGGGTGCGCCTGGAGTACGCCTGGGTCGGTGGCGGCACCTGGGCCTCCGGACGCGGCGCCATCCTGCGGCATCTGCTGGACGGGGAGATCTACGCGACCTCCTGGGCCCGCAGGCACTGGGAGCCGGCCGCCCGCGCCAACCTCAACCGCGAGCTCTCGGCGCTCTCCCTGGCCTGAGGGCTGTCTTCGGCCGCCGGCGCGGATCACCTTCCGGCCACGGCCGACCGTCGCTGGCCGGAGCGGAGACAGAGCCGGTCGTCGATGCGGAGTCGCCGTTCGGCCGATGCCCGCGACGGGCGTCGGCCGGCACGATCATCGCCATGATTCGTGTCGAGTCGCTGACCAGACGTTACGGGGCGTCCACCGTCGTACGGGACGTCTCCTTCACCTGCGAACCGGGGACGGTGACGGGCTTCCTCGGCCCGAACGGCTCCGGCAAGTCCACCACACTGCGCATGATCACTGGCCTGACCAGGCCGGACGCCGGCCAGGCCACCGTCGACGGACATCCGTTCGCCGCGCTGCCCAACGCCTCCCGCGCGGTCGGCACGCTGCTGGACGCGTCCGCGACCCACCGCGGCCGCAGCGGCCGGGCGATCCTGCGGACGGCCGCGGACATGGCCGGCGTACCCCGCCGGCGGGTCGAGGAGATGCTCGACCTGGTCGGTCTCGCCGGCCCGGCGGCCGGCCGCCGCTCGGGCACCTACTCGCTGGGGATGCGCCAGCGGCTCGGCTTCGCCCAGGCGCTGATCGGCGACCCGTACGTCCTCATCCTGGACGAGCCGGCGAACGGCCTCGACCCGGAGGGCATCGCCTGGATGCGCCGGCTGCTGCGGGAGTTCGCCGCGCGCGGCGGGACGGTGCTGCTGTCGAGTCATCTGCTCGGCGAGGTGCAGGCGACCGTCGACCGGCTCGTGGTCATCGCCGCGGGCGCGGTGGTGGCGCGCGGGCGGCTGGACGAGCTGCTCGCCCCCGCCGGGCTGATCGTCGGCGCGCCGGACCGGGCCGCGCTGGCGGCGGCACTGTCCCGGGCGGCGATCCCGTTCACGCCGAATCCGGACGGGGCCCTGCTGGTGGACGTCTCGTCCGGCACGACCGCGGCGGACGTCGCCCGGGCCGCCGTCGGCGCCGGCGTGCTCGTGACCGAGCTGCGCCCGGCGGACCACGGAACCCTCGAGGACCTCTTCTTCTCGCTCACCGCCTCCCTCCCCACGGATGTGCCCGCCGGCACCGGCACCGTTGCCGCCAGCTCCGTTGCCGGCTCCGCCGCCGGCACCGCTGCCCGGACCGAGGCGGCCCGATGACCGTCACCGCCACGAGAACCGGTGGCCCCGGCGCGGTGGCACCGCGGCCGGCCGCCGTCCCGATCCCGTTCGCCCGGCTGGTGCGGGTGGAGTGGGACAAGTGCCTGGGCACCCGCGCCACGCGATGGCTGCTGGCCGTCGCCACCGCCGTGTCCGTCCTGTGCCAGCTGGTCCCGCTCCTGCTCCCGGACGACGTCGACCAGTGGGCATCGGTCTATCTAGGCCTCGGCTCGGTCGGGTTCGGCGTGCTGCTGCCGGTCGTCGTGATCCTGGCGCTGACCAGCGAGTGGACGCAGCGCACGGTGCTGGTGACCTTCACCCAGGAGCCACGCCGCGCGCGGGTGCTCACCGCGAAGATCACGGTCGGCGTGATCCTGGCCCTGCTCGCGGTCGTCGCGACCTTCGTGATCGCGCTGGGCGGGATGGCGGTCGCCGAGTGGGGGCTGGGCCGCTCGGTCGTCGCCGACCGCCCGTGGGGCCTGCTCGTCCTGGGGCTCGTGCTCGCCTCGGTGGTCGGGACGGTCTCGGCGATGGGTTTCGCGGCGCTGTTCGGCTCGAGCGCGGCCGCGATCGTGAGCGTCTACCTCATCCCGACCCTGTGGGGCGTCGTCTTCTCGTTCGGAGTGCTGCGGAAGCTGAGTCCGTGGCTGGACAGCGCGCAGTCGGTGACCTGGATGCAGGAGGCGCGGTTCGACGGCCATCTCGGCCAGATGGCCGTCTCGTCTGCGCTGTGGGTCCTGGTGCCTCTGGTGGCCGGCTTCGTCCGCACCCTGCGCCGCGAGGTCTCCTGACGGCCTCACCTGCCGGTGGCGGGTGTCGGACGTCCGCCAGGCGTCGGATGCCCGGCGGGCGGGCTGCCGGTGGGTGGGCTGGTGGCGGGTGTGTCGCCGGCGGGCGGGCTGGTGGCGGGTGTGTCGCCGGAGGAGCGGCGGGCTCGTCGGCGTAGCAGCGCGGCGACGCCCGCCCCGGCCAGCAGGACTCCGCTGAGCACCGGCCCGGCGGTGAACTCGGCCGCGTCCGGTTCGAGGCCGGGCCAGACGAGGGCGAACAGCAGCAGCGAGCAGATGGCCCCGACCGCGCTGGTCAGCAGCGGGAAGCGGCGGACGCCGGGCAGCCCGAGCAGCGCGAGCCCGCCCAGCACACAACCGAGGACCGCGCCTGCGAGCAGCGCCCCCCCGACGGAGTGGACCACGACGGCCGGCAGCCACCCCGGCTGCCACGACCACGAGTCGCCGTTCCAGCGCAGGCGCTTGCCGCCGCCCGCGCCGGCCGTCCCGAGCGGTGCGCCCGGCCAGACCAGCAGGTGCACCAGGCCGTGGGTGACGATGACGAATCCGCCGGCCCAGCTGGCGCCACGTCTGACCGCGCCGCGGCCGACCGAGTCTCGGCTGACGGGGCCACGGCTTACCGAGCCCTCGCTGACCGGGCCGAGGGTCACCGGGCCACGCTCACGCCGGTTCGCTCACTGCAAGGTGACCGCGTCGACGTCGGACCCGGCGTCGGCGCCCGGCCCTTCCCAGCTCGCCGGATCCGTCCAGCCGGTGGCCGCCGAAGGAACGGCGGAGGCGGGCGTGTCCGCGGAGAGCGCGTGGAGGTCGCCGGCGGTGGCGGTACCCGACTCGGCCGCGGCGGCGAGCACCGTCGCGGCGAGGACGGGGTCCAGGTCCGGTGGAACCGACCGCAGATCCAGCAGGCAGCAGCCCTGCTCGACCCGTCCGAGGACGGACGGGCGGCCGCGGCGCAGGAAGGCGGCCAGGGTCGCGTCCAGCGCGACGGCCGCACTCGGCAGGCCGCTCTCCCACACCTCCGGCCCCGACCCGTAGACCGTGTGGCCGCCGTGGCCCGCTCCGGTTCCGACGGCGCCGCGGCGCACGGCGGCCCCGGCCCGGGCGGTGTCGTCGATGCCGTCCGAGCCGACGACCGCCCGGCTGGTCACGGCGGAGGCAGGGACCCCGGACTGCCGCAGCCAGGACGCCAGCCGCTCGGCCCGGTGCCGCAGCTCGGCGGGCTCGGCGCGCAGCGACCTGCGGACGGGGTTGTCCCCGGTGCCCAGCGTGGCCTCCAGTGCGGCCAACGTCAGTTTGCCCACCCGCAGGGCGCGGGCGAGCGGATGCCGGCGCAGCCGGTCGACCAGGTCCGCGCGGCCCAGGACGAGGCCGCACTGCGGCCCGCCGAGAAGCTTGTCGCCGCAGGTGGTGACCAGGCTGACCCCGCAGCTCAGCCAGGTCGAGGCGTCCGGTTCGTCGGGCAGGGCGGGCTCGGGGTGCAGCAGTCCGGATCCGGGATCGCCGACGAGTGGCACACCGCGGCCGGCGCACAGCTCGGCGAGATCGGCGAGCGCCGGGGCCGTCGTCAGCCCGACGACCCGGTAACTGGGCGGATGTACCCGAAGTACGAAACCGGTGCCTGGCCCGATGGCGTCGGCGTAGTCGCCGAGTGTGGTCCGATTTGTGGTCCCAACCTCGCGCAGCCGGGCTCCGGTCGACGTCAGCAGCTCGGGCAGGCGGAGCCCGTCGGCTGTCTCGATGAGCTCGCCGCGGCTGATGACTATCTCCCGGCGGCCCGCGAGCGCCGCGGCCGACAGGATGAGCGCGGCCGCATTGTTGTTGACCACGTGCACGGAACGGGCCATTGGCACGGCCGCGGCCAGCGCGGTCATCGCCGTGCGGCCGCGCCGGCCGCGGCGACCCGTGACCAGGTCGACCTCGACGTCGCAGGTCCCGGCCGCGGCGTCGAGCGCGGTGCGGGCCGCCGGGGACAGCGGCGCGCGGCCGAGGCCGTCGTGCAGGAGAATGCCGGTGGCGTTGATCACCGGGCGTGGGCCTCCGGCCTGCCGGGCGGGCGCCACCAGCACGGCGGTCGGCGCGGGCGTGGTGAGGAACCGCGTCGGCTCGGTAAGAGGTCGACCTGGATCGGCGGTCACCTTGAGTGATGTTAATGGCCCTTATCTGTGATGGATGGTTGGCTCTCCGTCGTCTGTCCCCGATGCGTGGCCTGACTGTCGTCCTGAGACGGGATCGCCGTGGGTTCCGTCAGGGCGTTGTTGGGGGTAGCTTCGGAGCTGAAGGGGAGTAGCCCCGCCGTGTGGCCACCGGCCGTGTCCGATCGCCGCGCCCGTGTCACCGCGCTCCGTGCGCGGCGGATGCGCCGCGGTCGTCGGGCCGCCGGGGAGCCGCACGGTCCGGCGCGTCGACATACTGGCCCGACCTGTTCGGGCCCGGCCGTCGGGCCTGACCTCCGTCAGGTGGGCGAGACCTTCGATCTGGCTGTCATGCCGGGTCGAAGGCGGCTCCCGTCCCGGCCCGGCTCCAATGAGAGGGACCCGAGCCGTGAGCCTCACCGCCGTACTTGTCACCTTCGGTGTGATCTTCCTGGCGGAACTGCCTGACAAGACGATGGTGGCGAGCCTCGTGCTGGGCAGCCGCTACCGTCCCCTCTACGTCTGGACGGGTGTCGCGGCCGCCTTCGCGATCCACGTGACAGTGGCGGTCGCCGCCGGCAGCGCGATCTCGCTGCTGCCCGGGCGGCTCGTCGACGCGGTCGCGGCGGTGCTGTTCGCGCTCGGCGCGGTGCTGGTGCTCCGCGAGGGACGCGAGGAGACCACGGACGAGTCCGAGCCCAGCCCGGCCGAGGCGCTGCCCGCGCCGAGGGTTGCCACCGTGGTCGCGGAGCCGGCGGGCGGTGCCGGTGCGGCTGACGGTGCGGCTGGCGGTGCTGGCACCGGGCATGCGTCCGGCCCGGTTCCCGCTGCGGAGCCGAGTTCGGCGCGCCCGGCGAGCGCGGACCCGTCGCGGTCCACGTTCCCGCGGGTCGCGGCGACGTCCTTCGCGGTCGTGTTCGTCGCGGAACTCGGTGACCTCACACAGTTCTCGACGGCGAACCTCGCCGCCCGGTTCTCCGCGCCGGTGGCGGTGTGGCTCGGCGCGGTCCTCGCGCTGTGGACCGTCGCGGGTCTGGCCATCGTCGGCGGTCGTGGGCTGCTTCGTGTCCTGTCGGTAAAGGTGATCACGCGGATCGCCGCGGTCGCGTTCACGGCACTGGCGCTGATCTCGCTCGTGGACGCCATCCGCGGCTGACCGCCCGGCACGGGCCCGGTTCGCCGGCCGAACGCGGCGCGGCAGACTCCGCACATGCCGCCGCGACGCAGGACCGACCTCTGGCAGCCGCTCCCTCCGGCCATCGACGACCAGCCCGGGAGTGCCGCCGCGTCCGCGGGAGGTGGCCGCCGGGTCGTCCGTGGAACCGTCGACGACCTGGCCGCGGCCGTCAGCGAACTCGACCCGGACGCCGGTGGCCTGACCGGGACGACGGTGGAGTCGATCGTCCTGGCCGGCACCCGTGTCCTGGGCGGGCGGGTCACGGGCCTGCGGTTGCGCGACGTCGTCGCCGATCAGGCCGTCCTGGCCGGCATCGTGCTCGACGGGGGCGGCGCGACGCGGGTCCGGGTCACCGGCGGCCGGGTGTCCGGCACGGTGTGGATCCGCGGGGAGCTCAACGACGTGGTGTTCGACCAGGTACGGGCAGACGGGCTCGCGCTGCGGGCCTGCCTGCTGCGCCGGGCGCGGTTCGTGAACTGCGACCTCTCCGGGCTGGATATGACGGACACACGGCTCGACCACGTGCGGTTCGAGGACTGTGATCTCAGCTCCGCGATCTTCACTGGTACGCAGATCGCGGCAGCTCAGCTGCGGGGATGTCGTTTCGACGGCGTGGTGGGAGCCGATGGCCTGGCTGGAGCCGAGGTGGACTCGTCGGACCTGGCGAGTCTCGCCGGGCCGATGGCCGCCGCGCTCGGAATATCTGTGGTCTGAGCGTTTCCGCCCGTACCTGGGTTGTGCCTGGTCGCGTTCGGTGTAGCGGGCGATACCGGTGCTGGAGTGATACAGACGGACCGCGACCGCGACCGCGAGGCCGCCGGTCGCGCGCGTGACGGCCGTCGCCTGAGGTACCCGTGGTCCGGAGGCTCGACCCCGACCTCCGGTCCGGATGACCGATTCGGATGTCCTTAGTGGGAATTCTCCTGATTTCGGGTGAAGGTGGAGGATCGCCGGAATGCGGAACGTGATGAAAGGCGCGCGGACCCATGAACGGGATGTTTCCGCCCTGCTGGGAGACCTCGCGACGGTCCGTGCTTATATCGGTGCGTCGATCGCGCTTGTGGCGATGTGGACACGAAGAGTGCCCCAATACGCCCGATCGAACCGGTGGCGATGGGGCTGCCGGCGGACAGCGGAGGGAACGGCGACGAGATGATCACGGAGGAGGGCAGCTGCGGTGCCTGGCAGCGCGTGCCCGAAGAGATAGCGATACGGCTCGACGATGTGCCAGGAGCCGCGTACGAGGTGCCCAGCGAGGTGACCTGCGCGCTTCAGCAGGGCCACCCGGACAACCACATGGCGGTACTGCAGGGATGGGGGAACGAGGAGGTCTGGCTGTCGTGGTCCGCCCCGAGGACCATCACGGCCCCCGGGTGCCGCGCCGAGGGGATGACCTGCCTGCTTCCGACCGGCCATCAGGGCCACCACTATGTGATCATGGCTGACGTGGTGGAGGACGAGGGCCCGTACTGGGTCGCCGACCGCGCCGATCTGGACACGCGGCGGGCCGGCGTCCCCGGGGGCTGACCGACCTGGCTGTTCTCCGCTGGCAGGCAGTGGCCCGGCAGTGGTGTCCCGCCGCGGGCACCTGCGGTTTCAGGGCCGCCGCGGGCATCGGCGGCTTCTGGACCGCCGCCGGTACCAGCGTCTTCAGGGCCGCTGCCGGTGCTGGCCGAAGACGAGGACGACCTCGGTGTCGGTGACGAAGTCCTGCAACCGGGCCTCGGCCGGCACGGAGGCCAGCGCCTGGCGCAGGCCTCCGGCCGTCGTGCCCTCGGTCGCCACGACCGTGAGCCGTGAGGCGCCCCCGGCCGGCTCGGGTGCGGCTCGGAACGCGGCCGGCCGCGTGGAGACGATCGTCATCAGGTGATCGACTATGCGGAGGATCTCGTCCGGCTCGAGGTCGACGAAGGCGGCACGGCCCGGTTTCGGCGGTTCGATCCGCAGCCGCACGGTCACCTCCTCCTCCTCCTCGCCTTCCGTGTCCTCGTCGTCCGTGATCTCGTTGTCGCTATTGACGTGAGCGCCCCGGGACCCGCCCGTGGGCCCACTCTCCGGACGGCCCCCCGAACCGGGCGTCACGGTGACGGTGACGGCGGTCCCGTCGACCCGGCCGACGAAGATCCTGGTGTCACTCGGGAACGTCGGGACGTCGGTCGGGGCCGTCGTGGTGCCGGTCGGGGAGATCGCCGGATCCGAGGGTGACCCGGAGTGAGCGTCGCGCGGCCCGGTGGTCGGGGCCGCGGCGCCCGGGACGGCCGCGGCCGGGGCCGTGATGGGGCTGGGGGTGGATCGGGGCATCGTTACTCCTGTCCGCGGCCGAGGGATTGCTCGATCGCTGTTCACGGGACGACGCTCTCATGTGAATTTCGGCCATTACACCCCGCGGGCCGGGGAGCTTTACCCGGCATCCGCCTTTCCTCGACGGATCGGCGGCGGAGATCGGTGGAGGTGGCCGCGGTGGGCCGTCCCGCGTGAAACAGGACCACCGTGAAACAGGACCACAGAGAGACGCAAATTCCGCCGGTCGGTTGCTCCACGTAAACCAGATTGCTTCAGGTAGCTGTTCTACGCCATCGGGTGTCAGCGCAGGCCGGGGGAGATCGCTGTGGCTGCTCCCACGCCCGCCCACGGCGAAGACGCGGACGGATGAAAACGTGACGGACGCGCGGGTGTGAGCCCGATAGCGGAGGGGTAGTAGCTGGATTATCGCGCTTGTCAGGAGCGCGTCGCGCCGCGGGAGGCAGGCCGGCCGTGCTTCCCGCCCCGCACCGTCGTTTCGGCCGACAGCGGAGCCATGGTCCCCAGCGTGCGTGTGGAAGTGACAGGTCGGGACGCTGTCGTGGTGCACCCGGTTGGCGAGATCGACTACTCGTCACTGGAACCGCTGCGGGAGGCGTTGCTCGACGCCCGAATCGCCGGAGTTCGTGAGATCGTCGTCGATCTCGAGCAGGTCTCGTTCCTGGACTCGCAGGGGCTTGCCGTGATCCTCTACGCGCACCAGCGGCAGCGGTCCGCGGGCGGGCGCCTGATTCTGCGAAACCTGAACGAGAACACCTACCGGCTGCTCGACGTGACCAATCTGACGACCGTGATCGACGTCGACCACGGCTCGGTCGCCGTCCCGAACGGCACGCGCTCCAATGCTGCGCGTCCGAACGGCACGCGGGCGAGCGGCGCGCGTGGCATGGAACGGTGGCCGGGAGTGGTGTCGCGCCGCGGAGCCTGAGCTGCCCGGCCCCTGAGCGGACCCGTCGCTGCGTCCATCCACGGCACCGGGCCTAGCCGCGCGCCGGGTGCCGGTAGGAGACGTCGGCGGCGTGCCGGCGGAACCCGAGCCGGGTGTAGAGACGGACGGCGCGCGCGTTGTCCTCGTCCACGTAGAGCATCACCGAGGCCAGGCCGATGTCGCGCAGGTGCCGCAGACCCACGATCGTCAACGCCGCGCCCAGCCCGGTGCCCGCCGCCGCCGAGGCCACTCCGACGACGTAGACCTCACCGATCGGCCCTGGTTGCCCGGCCGGCTGGTCCGGCGCGGCGGGGTGCTCGGGTACCGGGTCCTGCGGGTGCACCTTGGTCCAGTGGAAGCCGAGCAGGGCGCCGTTCCGTTCGGCGAGGAAGAAGCCGGCCGGGTCGAACCAGGACTCACCCTCCCGCGCACGCAGGTCGTCCAGCGTCCAGCGGCCCTGCTCGGGGTGGTCGGCGAAGGCCTCGGCGTTGACGGCGAGCCAGGCCTCCTCGTCCACGCCCACTTCGAAGGCCCGGATCGTCACGTCGGCCGGGATGATGGGCCTTGGCAGATCATCCGGATCACCGGGGCGGGCCGAAGCCAGGGGCCGGCGCAGCTGCAGGAGCACCCGCTCCCGGTCGAACCCGTTGCGCGCGGCCAGCGCGGCCGCGGCCGGTGTGTCCCCGTGTGCCCAGATGTTCAACGAGACCGGTGACGTCGTCGCGAAGAGGGCGTGGACGAGCGCGGTGCCGACTCCCCTGCGGCGGTGGTCGGGATGGACAACCAGCTCAGCCTGCCGCTCCATGGCCGTGCCGCCGAGCGCCGCGTAGCCGACGACAGCCGAGCCGGCGCGGGCGACCAGGTGCTCCACGCCGCCACCGACCGGGCCGGGGCGGAGGGCGAGGCGGACGTCCTCGGAGACGCCGCCGTTGCCGTCGGCCCGCTCGGCCGCGGCCAGCAGGTCGGTGATGGCGGCGATGTCGGCCACATCGAGCGCGCGGAGCCAGCTCAGCGAGGTCACCAGTCGACGTTAGTGCGTCCGGGCCGGACATTCGCCCGGCACGAGGACGTTCCCCAGAACGTCGATCTTCCCGGTACCGGTGTCAATGTGACGAGCGCCGGCGGGGGGCGGCGGCACAGGGACCTGTGTCCCGCCCGGTCGCGGCGGAGCCTGCGTCTGCACGTGACCACGAGGTTACGTCAGGCGTCAACGGACGCCGACCATGGCTGTCCGTGACCGGTGGCGGAAGGCGCCGGTAGCGGAAGGCGCCGGTGGCGCAGGGCGATGGTGGCGGAAGACGCCGGAAACGCCGAAAGGGTCCGGCGGTCGTCGTCACCGACAACCGTCGGACCCTTTCGGAACGCGCGCGGTGGTGCTGGCGCGAGCCCCGTGCCTGTGGAGCGGGTAGCGCCAGTGGTGAGGTCAGACGCGCTCGGGGGTGCGGATGTCGTCCCGGTCCATACGGTTGGCACCGGACTCGGGCAGCGGCGAGATCGGCGGCGCCACGAACTTGTAGCCAACGTGGCGGACGGTTCCGATCATCGCCTCGTGCTCGGGCCCGAGCTTCGCCCGCAGCCGGCGGACGTGCACGTCAACCGTGCGGGTGCCGCCGTAGTAGTCGTAGCCCCAGACCTCCTGCAGGAGCTGCGCGCGGGTGAAGACCCGCCCCGGGTGCTGCGCGAGGTACTTGAGCAGCTCGAACTCCTTGAACGTGAGCTCGAGCGGACGTCCACGCAGCTTGGCGGAGTAGGTGGTCTCGTCGACCGACAGGTCGCCGGACCGGATGACCCCGGCCTCGGCCGTACCGCCGGCGGCGGCGACCCGCCCGATGGCCAGGCGCAGCCGCGCCTCGACCTCGGCGGGACCCGCGGTGTCGAGGACCACGTCGTCGACGCCCCAGTCCGCCGACACGGCGGCGAGCCCACCCTCGGTGACAAGGGCGAGCAGCGGGGTGGTGAGCCCGGTGGTGCGCAGCAGCCGACACAGGCCTCGCGCGATCACGAGCTCACGGCGGCCGTCGACGACGATCACATCGACCGGCGGTGCGTCGAGCAGTGCGCTTGCCTCCAGCGGTGCCACCCGGACCGTGTGCGTGAGCAGGCCGAGCGACGGGAAGGACTCGGCTGACGGACCGGGGGCGTTGGTGAGCAAAAGGACGACGCTCAAGACGGCTCCTCCAGGTGCGGTGTGTGTTGGGGCAGCGTCGACCCAGCGATCCTTGTCTCCGGTGTCCCACGTTCCACGACCGTCATGGGCATGAAACGAGCACCGGTCCATGGGGAGGATAGCGGAGTGCCCTACTCCGCTCCTACTGTCTACCGACTTCTTCCCACCGCAGACGCTGAGATCCTGGCCACGGAGCTGCGTAATCGTGTTCCCGCGGTGACAGACCCGCACGGGGTCTGCGTCGTTCTCGTCCACGGGTTCTCCGGATCGATCGGGCGACCCGCGCTGCGTGCTGTAACAGCCGGATTGCGCACGCACGTGAGTGTGCTGTCGATGGACCTGCGAGGTCACGGCAGATCGACCGGCACCTGCACTTTCGGGGACCGCGAAGTCCTGGATGTCGACGCGGCGGTAGGCGAGGCGCGACGGCTCGGCTACCGCGAAGTGGTCACTATGGGGTGGTCCATGGGTGGTGCCGTGGTGGTCCGGCACGCGGGGCTGGCAGCCGGCGGTGAGCCGGCGCACGGGCACCGGGTCCGGCACCGTCCGGACGCGGTCGTCGCCGTCAGTGCCGCGAGCCGGTGGTTCGTCCGCGACACGGCGCCGATGCGCCGCATCCACTGGTTCGCCGAGACGGCGTCCGGACGAGCCGCGGCCCGGGTCGCCCTGGGCGTGCGCATCGCCGCGCAGCCATGGCCGGCGGTGCCGCCCTCGCCGGTCGAACTCATCGGACGGATCGCGCCGACGCCCGTCCTGATCGTGCACGGTGACCGTGACTCGTACTTCACGCTCGAGCACCCGCGGGCGCTGGCCGCCGCGGCCGGCCCGACCGGGCAGCTGTGGGTGGTCCCGGGATTCGGCCACGCCGAGGCCGCCGCCACCGCGGGCCTGCTCGACCGCATCGGCGCCCACCTGCCCGATCTGCTGGCCGGCCGTCCCGAGTGGTCGGCGCGCGCGGGGCGCATCGCCGGGGAGACGGCCGAGGGCCTGGGGGCGGGTCTCGACGCTGGCCGGGGGGTTGGCCGGGGCCCGGGAGGTGACACGTCCCCAATACTGGGCGAACCGTCGTCCGGAGTCCTGCGGCCACCGGTCACGCGGCGGGGAGCGGCGGGGGAGTGGCGTCGTTCCGGCCCTGGCCGAGGGAGCCGGTCACGACGCGGTTGACGTGGATTGAGTCGACGTGGACTGACCGGACGCGGTCGACGTGGACTGACGTGAAGGAGAACCGTGGCACGCATCATGGTCAGGTACTGGGCCGCGGCCCGCGACGCGGCCGGCGTCGCCCAGGAGGAGCTCGACGCCGCCACCCTCGCGACCGCGCTGGCCGACGTCACCGAACGCCGGGGCGAGCGCCTCGGTGCGGTACTCGCGAGGTGCGCCTTCCTGGTGGACGACGAGCCCGTCGGCCGGCGTGATCCCGACAGCGTCACGCTGCGGGAAGGCGCGCTCATCGAGGTGTTACCCCCGTTCGCGGGGGGATGAGCCGCTCTCTCTTTGACGTCGTGCTCGCCGTTTCGGGGTCGATGGGGCTGCTCTGCTCCTGAAGCGGCGAGTGGGACGGCGAACGACAAGTAGTTCGATGATTCGGTGCGGCCTGGGTCGCGATGACGGCGCTGGGGGCGGGCGTCCGCGGCCGGCTGACGCACGGACACATGCAGCCACCGTTGGGCCCTGGAATCTTCGTCGATCGACCGTGGCAGCATGGTGCGGTGCCCACGCCCGAGCCCGGTTCGCCCGGATCGCCGGAAGTCGCCCGGCCGGTCGGTGGGGCACGCCCGGCCGAACCGGCCCTGCCGGATCCGTCGGTCGCGCCGGGCGAACCGGACCTGCCGGTCCCATCGGTTCTGCCGGGTGGGCTCGAGGCGGTGTCCGTCGGGGCGACGGTCGCGGTGCTGGCCGCCGGTGCGGCGTTCGCGGCGGTCGCTGGTCCCTGGGCGCTGGCGGGAGTGCTGCTCGCGGCGCAGATTGTCCTCGGCTGGGCGTGGGCGCGCTCCCTCGGTGCCTCGGCGGGAACCGTCGCCCTCGTCGCCGGCAGCGCGCTGGCCTGTGACCTCGCCGTGCTCTGGCCCGGCGACGGCGAAGCGGGCGGTCACGGCTACGACGACAATGGGATCGGCACGGTCGCCGGCGTCATCGGGGTCTCCCTCGCGGTGACGGTGCTCTACCAGCTCGCGCGGCGCGTACACCGGCCCGGCCCCGCGGCGGCGCCCGCGGCGGTGCTCGCGGAGGGTCGGCCGTCCCGCGCGGCGGACCGGGTCAGCGGTGACATGGCTGCCGCGCTGGGCGGTGTCGCCGTCACCGCCTTCCTGACCGGATTCCTGGTGCTGCGCTCGGAGGCCGGAGCCCCGAACCCCGCCGACAGCATGGTGATCGCCGGGCTGATCGGGGCCGGGACGTCGGTACTGGCCGGCCGGCTGCTGGCCGCGCTCGCCGGCCTCGGCCGTTTCGCGGCGCCCGGCGGACCTGGCTCGGTGGGCGGGGGTGTGGCACGAGCTGTGGTCCTCATCGCGGCGGCGTTCGGCGCCATGGCAGGTGCGGGTGCGGGCTCGCTCTACGGCTCGCTCACGGACCTCGGGGCGGCCCCGGCGGCCGCCCTCGCCGCCGCCGGGGCCGTTGCCGCCGCGTGCGTGAGCCTCCTGCTGGGCCAGACCGCGCCCGAGGCACCGTCCGCGCCGGACTCCGAGCCACGAGCCGGGGCCCTCGCCCCGGGTGGCCTCGCTCCGGGTGGCCTTGCCTCGGGCAGCCCTGTCTCGGGCAGCCCTGCCTCGCGTGGCGTTCTCGCTCCGGGAGGCGCCCTGGCCGGGGTGCTGCTCGGCGCGCTGCTCCCGATCGCGCTGGCGGCGCCCATGGTGTACCTCGTCGGCAGGCAGCTTCCCGGATGAGCCCCGGTGGCCGGCGCGGCCTGCGCATCTTCCTGATCACAATGGTCGTGGCTCTGATCGTCGTCGGGGTGCTGGACCGGGTCGCCGCACGCGTGGTCGCCGACCAGATCGCGACCAGGGCCCAGAACGCCGAGAACCTGGCGCAACGGCCAGATGTGTCCCTCGGCGGCTTCCCCTTCCTCACCCAGGTCGTCGCCGGCCGGTATCGCGACGTCCAGCTCGAGGTCCGCGGCTACGAGCAGGACGGCACACGGATCGATCGCGTCCACGCCGACCTGACAGGGGTGCGGCTCCCGCTCTCCGACGTCCTGCGCGGCGCGGTCGAGCGGGTGCCCGTCGACCAGGTCGACGCCGAGGTCGACCTGACCTTCAACGACCTGAACGCATACCTGGCCAGTCAGAACTCGCAGCTGAAGATCAGCCCGGCCGGGCAGGGGATCCAGGTCGGCGGAACGGTCGATCTCCTCGGCACGGCCTACCCCGTCTCCGGTACGACCGATATCGGCGTCGCGCCGGACGCTGTCACCTTCACCCCGCGCGACCTGGCCCCCGACCTGGCGGCGGTGATCCCGCCGGGCCTGCTCGACACCGTCCGCTCACTGCTCACGGTGCGGGTGCCGGTGACCGGGCTGCCGTTCAACATGAAGCTGCGGTCCGCCACAGTGGGCGCCGACCGGCTGACGTTCGCCGCTGGTGGGGAGAACGTGCTGCTCGACGCCACCGTCGCCCCGACGGTCGCCCCCGCGGGCACACCCGGCCTCTGACCCGCGGCCCGGCGCGCACGCGCGCCTCGCGCCTCGCGCCTCGCACGGAGGTGGGAAGGTTTCGCGGTCCTGAGGCGCTGCACCCGCCATGACCGGCGTGTGGGTCCTGCTGGCGGCACTTGTAGCGGCGACCGGGGTCGGCCTGGTGGCCAGGGCGCGGGACGGCCGGTTCCGGGTGTCCCGGGTGCGCGGTGGTCCCCGGGGCGCCGGCGCGCGCCGCGGTGACCAGCACGGAGGTGGTGAACGTGAGGGTCGTGGGGACGCGGGTCCGGCGGCGGTGACCGGTGTCGGTGCGGTGCCGGGCCCTGATCCGGGCGATCACCGCCCCGAGGCGCCTGGCGAGACGGCGCCTGGCGAGACGGCGCCTGGCGAGACGGCGCGGGGCGGGCGGGGTGGTCTGACGGCGGAGCTTGCGGCGCTGGGGCACGTGCCCGGCGAGGTCGCGACCCTGCTGCAGTTCTCGACGGCGTTCTGCGCCCCCTGTCGGGTGGTCCGGCGGGTGCTCGCCGACGTCGCCGCGATCGTGCCGGGGGTGCGCCATGTCGAGGTGGACGCCGAGTCGCACCTGGAGCTGGTGCGCAGGCTGCGTGTGCGCCGGACGCCGACGGTGCTCGTCCTCGACGCCGAGGGTGTCGAGGCACGCAGGGCGAGCGGTGCGCCGCCGACCCGGGACGCCGTCCTGGCGACCCTCGCGTCGCTCGTCGAGTCGGCGCCCGGAGACCATCGGAAGGGTACTGATGGTGATTCGGTGGGTCTGTCGGGTAACGCTTAACACAGACGTGACGTTCGCTGCTACCGTGACACGAACCATGTGCAGCACTGAGCTGGTCAAGCGCCGCGCGGTCGACCTGTGCCGCGTGAGCAGCTGCTTGTGTCGCATCTTCTGACAGCGCGTTGACGTACGTCCGCGCCCGTGCCGGCCGGGTGTGGCAGCCCCGCCCGGCTGCCCGAGCTCGTTTGCAGGTCAGGAGAACAGCACCATGGTGGATCCACGTGGGCCGCGGTTCGCCGCAGCCGTGACCACTGTTGTACTCGCAGTAACGATCATTACCGGTAATCCGTGGCTCCTGCTCGCGCAGACCGTGGTCTTCCTGGTCGGCGCCGTGGCCGGGATCCGAAACGCCCCCTACGGGCTGGTGTTCCGTCACCTCGTCCGGCCGCGGCTCGGCCCGCCCGCCGACCTGGAGGACGAGGCGCCCCCGCGGTTCGCCCAGGCCGTGGGCGCCGTGTTCGGCGTGCTGGGAACCGTCGGGCTGCTCGCCGGGCCTGCCGCGCTGGGCTACTCGGCGGCGGCCCTCGCCTTCGCCGCGGCCTTCCTGAACGCGGCGTTCGGATTCTGCCTCGGATGCCAGATCTACCTCGTCCTACGTTCCGCAACCGTGAAGGGAGCACGCACATGAGCCGTGAGAACGCGCTGGTCGACGCGACCTGGGTGGAAGCCCACAGCGGCGACCCCAAGGTCGTCCTCGTCGAGGTCGACGAGGACGTGTCGGCCTACGACAAGGGCCATATCCCCGGCGCAGTGCGGCTTGACTGGAAGTCCGAGCTGCAGGACCCGGTGATCCGTGACTTCGTGAACAAGGAGCAGTTCGAGAAGCTCCTGTCGGAGAAGGGCATCGCCGACGACGACACCGTGGTGCTCTACGGCGGCAACAACAACTGGTTCGCCGCCTACGCCTACTGGTACTTCGTCCTCTACGGCCACGCCGAGGTCCGCCTGCTCGACGGCGGCCGCAAGAAGTGGGAGCTGGACGGCCGCGAGCTGACCATCGAGGTCACCCCGCGCGCGGCGACCAAGTACTCCGCCTCGGAGGCGCGTACCGACATCCGCGCGTTCCGCGACGAGGTCATCACCGCCATCGGTGACAAGAACCTGGTGGACGTCCGCTCGCCCGACGAGTTCAGCGGCCGCCTGCTCGCCCCGGCGCACCTGCCGCAGGAGCAGTCGCAGCGGGCCGGCCACGTGCCGACCGCGAAGAACATCCCGTGGGCGAGGACCGCCAACGAGGACGGCACCTTCAAGTCGAACGCCGACCTGGAGAAGCTGTACTCCGAGGCCGGTGTCGACCTGTCGAAGGACACCATCGCCTACTGCCGGATCGGGGAGCGCTCCGCGCACACCTGGTTCGCCCTGCACGAGCTGCTGGGCCTGGCGAACGTCAAGAACTACGACGGCTCGTGGACCGAGTACGGCTCCCTGGTGGGCGTGCCGATCGAGAAGGGTGCCTGATCATGTGTGGCGCTACCAGTGGTGGACCCTCGGTGGAAGGAATCGACGTGGCCAAGGAGACCGTGATCCAGGGCGTCGTGGTGAAGGACGGGTCGCCGGTCTCGACCGGCTACGCCCGGCTGCTCGACTCCGGCGGCGACTTCACCGCGGAGGTGCCGCTCTCGGCGACCGGCCAGTTCCGTTTCTTCGCCCGCCCCGGCGAGTGGACGGTCCGCGCGCTCGTCCCCGGCGGGAGCGGTGAGCGCAAGGTCGTCGCCCGGCAGGGCGAGCCGGTCGACACCCAGGTCGACGTCGCGGCCTGACCTCGTCTGACACTTCTGGGCATCCGGCTGGCAGCTGGGTGCCCGGTGGCGGCCGGGTCCCGAGGAATCGCCTCCCCGGGACCCGGCTGTTACGCGTGGGGCGCCATCCCAGGTGGGACGAGTGTGGCCCGGAGTGGTGGTCAGCTTGTGGCCTGGCGCGGGGCGGGAAACCTGTCGGCGGGCTCGGCGTCGTCCACGACGCCGAACGGGATGCTGGTGGGGACCGCGAAGGCCATCGGGCCCACGGTGAAGTGACGCAGGTCGTTGTCGACGGCGAAGGTCGCCGCGGCGCTGCGGTCGGGGAACGGCGCGACCACGCGACGGACCGTGTGCCGGCCCGCTCCCTCGAACTGCACCACGGCGAAGAGCATCTCGGACTCCGGCATCATGCGATCATGAAAGCGCATCCCGGCGTTCCGGTGAACGCGCCGCGTCGTGTGCTGTCAGTGGTCTGCCGTGCGCGTGCAGAAGTAGCGCGCATTCTCGGTGCACACGCACCGCTCATGTGCAGGTGCGTATAACGCGAACGTCAGCCACCTGCGGACGCCGGCGGAGCGGACGTCAGTAGACGAGCGCCTGGACGTCGTCGGCGAGCGCCTCACTCACGAAGACGGCCGCCCCGGCGATGCGGACCCCGGGAATGACGTCGTCCGGGCCGATCGACCGGCGGGCGGCGCACTGCGTGCACAGGGTCACCCGGCCGGCGGCGAGAATCGCGTCGAGAAGATCGTTCAACGGCGCGGCCTCCGGCAGCGAGAACTCCGCGGCACGCCCCGGGAGCGCGAACCAGGCCGATTCGCCGGTGAGCCACAGGGAGACATCCACTCCGGACGCGACGGCCACCGAGGCTACGGTGAAAGCCTGGGAGCAGCGTTCCGGGGCGTCGGCGCCGGCGGTCACCTTGACGAGCAGCGAACGGGTCACCCGTCCAGTGTGCCGTGCCGGGCCACCGCGGGCCGGCGGCTGGTAGCTGGTGGCTGGTGGCGGACACGCACCGGCCAGATGCGGTACGGGGCAGGCGTTACGGAACGCGTCAGGGCACGGCCTAGGCTGTGGTCCGTGCTGCACTACTTCATGAGCGGCCTGCTGGTGGCCATGGCGATGCTGATCGCCTGGTTCTCCGGCTACGCCGTCTACAAGCTGTACGGAGGCCAGCGCTGAGCGGCCGGGCGAGAGGTGGCAGGACGATGAGGGCGGACGCGACCGGCGACACGGCGGCACGCGGCGACAGAGCGGCACACGGCGACACCGCGAGCGGCGGAGCTACCGGCGGCACGGCCGGGAACATCGCGACGGTCGACCTGCACCCGAGCCTGCTGCCGCTGGCGTTCCTCGTCGGGACCTGGCGCGGCGAAGGCGTCGGCGGCTACGAGGGCATGGAGTCGTTCCACTACGGCCAGGAGATCACCTTCGCGGCGGACGGGCGCCCCGCGCTCGGCTACGTCTCGCACACCTGGTGGGCCGACGAGCCGCGGGACGGCCGCGAGCCCGGCAGCCCGCTGGCCACCGAGACCGGCTTCTGGCGGGTCCAGCCACCGGCCACCGAGCCCGACCCCGACGGGAAGGTGAACGGGAGCCCGGTCGTCGAGGTGATGCTCGCCCACCCCTTCGGCATCGCCGAGATCTACGTCGGGACGGTCACCGGAACCAGGATCGATCTCGACTCGAACGTCCTGATCAGGACGGCCACCGCCCGGGAGGTCACCCGGTCGGTCCGGCTGTACGGCCTGGTCGAGGGCGGTGACCTGGCGTACGCGATCGACATGGAGGCCGGCGGCAAGCCGCTGCAGTCCCACCTCTCCGCCCGCCTGCACCGCTCACCGTCCTGATCCGGCACCGGCCGGGTTACCGGCCGGTCGGGGCTGTCGGCCGGCGGCTGGGGCGTCAGGTGGGGCGGGGGGCGGTGCCGGCGTCGGTGGCCAGCCTGGCGCGCCAGGCGCGTTCGCGCTCGATGGCGCCGGCGAAGCCGAGCGCGATGGCCGGGTCGAAGTTGTCGTCGGCGTAGGAGCCGACGCAGCCGAGGAGGCGGTCGACCTCCTCGGCGGTGACCGCGGTCAGCGGGACCTGGCCGGTCAGGAAGATGTCGCCGACGCGGTCGATCGAGAAGTGCACGCCGTAGGTGCGGGCGTTCCGGCTGAGCAGGAAGCCGTAGGTACCGGCGGCGTTCTCGGCGGGCGCGCGCATGAAGAACGCCTCGACGAGCAGCGTGTGGTCCTGGACCACGAGCCAGGTCATGGTGCGCAGCTTGTGCTCGCCTTCGAGCGTGACCAGGAAGGCGCCGGTGTCGGGGTGCTCGTAGGCCACGCCGAGGTCGTCCAGGGCGGTACTGATCAGCTTGTCGAGCCGTTCGCGTTCCGCGCCGTCGATGGGTGCCGTCATGCGCAGGGACCTCCCCGTTCGTGGTGCCGGTCAAGCCGGGCGGGCGCGGTGACGCCGAGCCCGGCCGAACCCGCCGTCGGCGACGCTAGCCGACTCGGCGACGGAGGGTACGCCCGAGTGACTGGTCCGCCGAGCGGGTCGGCGGTGACCGGCTCGCCGGGGCGGGTCAGACGGCGACGGCCGCTGGTGAGATCGCCGCCTGGTAGCTCGCGAGGACGCCCTTCGCGGTCGCTGTCCAGCCGAAGCTCGCGGCGCGCAGTCGGGCGCCTGTCGACAGGTGCCGGCGCCAGCGTTCCTCGGTGAGGATGCGTTCCAGGGCGTCGGCGTAGTCGGCGGGCTCCCAGCCGTGGACGAGGACTCCGGACGTCCCGTGGGCGACGGCGGTGCGCAGGCCGCCGACGGAGGCGGCCACCACGGGGGTGCCGCAGGCCTGGGCCTCGACCGCGACCAGGCCGAAGCTCTCGCTGTGGCTGGGGACGACGACCGCCGTCGCCGCGCGGTACCAGTGGGCGAGCTGCTCCTGGGGTACCGGCGGCTGGAAACGGACGATGTCGGTGATGCCGAGTTCGGCGGCGAGCTTGACCAGAGAGTCCGGGCGTTCGAGCCCGGAGCCGCTCGGGCCGCCGACGACGACGACCGCCAGCTGTCCGCGGCGGTCGGGGTCGCGGTGGATGAGTTCGGCCGCGGCGGCGAGCAGGACGTCCGGTGCCTTGAGCGGCTGGATGCGTCCGACGAAGAGGAGGAGCTGGGTGTCGGGGTCGAGGCCGACCCGCTCGCGGGCGGCCCGGGGGTCGCCGGGGCGGAAGACGTCGAGGTCGACACCGGGGGCGACCACGTCCACCTTGCCCGGCGCCGCGCCGTAGAGCTGGGTGAGGTGACGGCGCTCGGTGTCGGTCGACGCGATGAGCCGCGTCGCCGCCTTGATGATCTCCTGCTCGCCCTGGACGCGCGGTTCCGGCTCGGGGCGGTCGCCGTCGGCGAGGGAGGCGTTCTTGACCCGCGCCAGGGTGTGGGCCGTGTGCACCAGAGGCACGCCCCACCGGCGGGCGGCCGACAGCCCGACCTGCCCGGACAGCCAGTAGTGCGAGTGGACGACGTCGAACCAGCCCGCTGCGTGGCCGGCCTCGGTGCGCAGGACGTCCGCCGTGAAGGCGCACAGCCAGGCGGGCAGCTCCTCGCGGCCGATGTCCTCGAACGGGCCGGCGGGCACATGCCGGACGATGACCCCGGGGGCGATCTCCAGGGCGGGTGGGAGCCGGCTGCTCACGGCCCGGGTGAAGACCTCCACCTCGGTGCCGAGCACGGCCAGCTGCCGGGCGAGCTCGATGACGTAGACGTTCATCCCGCCCGCGTCGCCGGTGCCGGGCTGCTCCAGGGGCGACGTGTGCATCGACAGCATCGCGACCCGCGAGGCTGGCTTCGGCCGGGCTGGTTCGGGATGTTCCGGCGGCGCGCCTCCGACCAGATGCACCAACCACCTCCACAGGCAGATCTACCCGACGACCGGCGCCAAAGCGGTTCAACACCGGGCGGTGGCCGTCCTATGCCCGCCCGGCACACTCGGTACGAGCTTGTATGTGCCCGGACCAGGTCGTCGCCATCCGACCGACTCCGCGCCACGGCGACACTGTGCCAGTGCGACGCTGCACCACAGTGACGCTGCACCACAGCGACGCTGTGCCAGTGCGACCCGGCATGACGGCGACCGTGTACAACAGCGTGCTTCGTGGTCGAGTTCTCCGATGGGGGGTGTGAGGGGTGTGACAGTCGCGCGGCGGCCGCCGAGGCTGGCGGCGGGGCGGGCGCGGGCGCTCGGACTGCCCACCCGGGGCACGACGGCGCCGAACCGGCTGCGCCGCGTCGACCGGTGGCTGACCTCGGCGGCCTGGTCGGCGTTGCGCGCCGCCGAGGACCCGCTCGTGGTCGACCTCGGGTTCGGGTCGTCGCCGGTCACCACCGTCGAGATGTACGACCGGCTGCGGCCGGTGCGGCCCCACCTGCGGGTGGTCGGGCTCGAGCTGGACCAGGGGCGGGTGGCCGCGGCGGCGCCGGCGGCCCGTCCGCCGGGGCTGGCGTTCGCGCGCGGCGGCTTCGAGCTCGCCGGACTGCGCCCGGTGGTGGTGCGGGCGATGAACGTGCTGCGCCAGTACGACGAGGAGGCGGTCGGCGCGGCGTGGGCGGCGATGGCCGGTCGGCTGCAGGACGGCGGGCTGCTGGTCGAGGGGACCTGCGACGAGATCGGCCGGCGGGCGTGCTGGTTCGCGGTCCCGCCCGGCGGGGTGCCCCGGACGCTGACCCTGTCAGCGCACCTGCCGAGTCTGGCCCGCCCGTCCGACCTGGCGCCGCGGCTGCCGAAGGCGCTGATCGCGCGCAACGTGCCCGGTGAGGACGTCCATGACCTGCTCGCGGCGTTGGATCTGGCCTGGGAGCGGGCGGCTCCGCGTGGTCCGTTCGGGCCACGTCAGCGCTGGATCGGCGCCGTCGAGCTGCTGCGGCGGGACGGCTGGTCGGTGCTGGACGGCCCGCGCCGCTGGCGCCTCGGCGAGCTCACCGTCGCCTGGCCACCCCGCCCGCCGCGGACGTCCTGAGGTGCTTCAGCCGGTCGTGGCGTTCTCGAGGGCTTCGGCGAAGATCCGCAGCATGGCCTGGTCGAACAGGACGAAGCGGGCCTCGGTGACCGAGCTGGGGGTGGTGAGCACGGTGGTCACGGCGATGTCGGCGGCGTCGCGGGCCGGCCAGCCGTAGGCCCCCGCGCTCACCGCGGGCAGCGCGAGGGTCCGGGCCTCGATCTCGTCCGCGACGGCCAGGGAACGCGCGTAGCACGACCGGAGCAGGTGAGACCGGTCCTCGTGGGGGGTGTGGACCGGCCCGACGGTGTGGATGACGTGCTTCGCGGCGAGCCGGCCGGCGGTGGTCGCGACGGCCTCGCCGACGGGTAGCCCGCCGGGCAGGGCACCGGCCCGAAGACGGCGGCAGGCGGCCAGGATGTCGGGTCCGCCGGCGGCGTGGACCGCCCCGTCGACGCCGCCGCCCCCGAGCAGCGACGATTTGGCGGCGTTGACGATCGCGTCCACGGCCTGGGTGGTGATGTCGCCCTGAACTAGCCTCACCGTGACCATGCGGACACAGTACCGAGACCAGAGCGGGCCCCTCGCGGGAATGTCCGTTTGCCAGACGTCAACGGCCTGCGATGCGATGGAGGCGTGGCGGAGTTGGTCGTACTCGGGTTCGACAGCAGGCGCCAGGCCGAGCAGGTCTGGGAGCTGGGTCGGCGGCTGTCCCGGCAGGGGCTGGTCGACCTGGCTGACCGGGCGGTCGCGTGGCGCGAGGACAGCGGTGCGGTGCACGTGCGGCACGGGGCACGGCGGATCAGATCAGCGGCGGTGGGCGGCGCGGCGTGCGGGGCCACCGTCGGTGCCGTCTTCCTGGCCCCGGTCGTGGGCCTGGCGATCGGCGCCGGCGGTGGGGCGCTCGCCGGCCGGCTCCTGATGGCCCAGGCGATGGACACTGGCATGATCCGGCGCATCGCCGGCCATCTGCAGCCCGGCCGTGCGGCGGTGTTCGCGCTGGTCCGCGAGTCCCGGCCGGCGGCGATCGCGGCGCTGCGCGAGCACCATCCGATGGTGATCAAAACCTCGCTGCCCCGGGAGCGGGAGGAGGCCCTGGCCCGCGCCCTGCGCTTTCAGTCGAGCCCGGCCTGAGGCGCCAGGGCTCCGAGCCCGGCTGAGGAGTCAGGCTCCCGATCCGGGCCGTCGAGCGGGCCCGAGGTGTCAGGCCCCCGGGCGGCGGGTGGGAGCGATCTTGTCGAGGACGGCGAGGTCGTCCGCTCGGGGCTGCCACTGGCCGGCCGCGGCGTTCGCCCGGACCTGCGCCGCGCTCGTCGCACCGGCGATCACGGAGGCGACCGCGGGCTGGGCGACGAGGCCGCCGATCGCCACGTCCAGCAGGGAGCGGTCCCGCTCCCTGGCGAAGGTCTCCAGGGTCTCCACCCGATCGAACAGGTCGTCGGTGAGCTCGTCCTGACGGCCCGCCATCCGGGTGCCGGCCGGCGGCGCCTCGTCGCGCAGGTACTTGCCGCTCAGGACGCCGTTCTCCAACGGGAAGTAGGGGATGACCCCGATCCCGTACTTGAGGGCGGCCGGCACCAGCTCGGCCTCGACGTCCCGGACGAGCAGGTTGTAGTGGTTCTGGGCCGAGATGAACCGGGTGGTGCCGGACGCCCGTGCCGTCCACTCGGCGTCGGACACCTGCCAGGCGTCCAGGTTGCACGACCCGACGTAGCGGACCTTGCCCTCCTGGACGAGCTCGCCGAGCGCCTCCAGCGTCTCCTCGATGGGAGTGAAGGCGTCCAGGTTGTGGAGCTGGTACAGGTCGATGTAGTCGGTCTGCAGCCGGCTCAGCGACCCCTCGACCGCCTTGCGGATGTAGCGGCGGGAGGCGCGTGCGTTGAAGTCCTGGCCGTACATGCCGCCCATGTCGTTGCCGACCTTGGTGGCGAGGACGACGTCGTCGCGCCGGCCCCGGAGCACGTGCCCCAGCAGGGTCTCCGAGCCGCCCTTGTTCCCGTAGGTGTCGGCGGTGTCGAAGAAGTTGATCCCGGAGTCGAGGGCGGCCTCGACGACGGCACGCGTACCGGTCAGGTCGACCCTGGACCCGAAGTTGTTGCATCCCAGCCCGACGACGGAGACCATCAGGCCCGAAGATCCAAGGGGGCGATAACGCATGCCCTTAATACAACACGCGCACCACGAACCGTCAGCAATCAGGGTCTGGGGTTCGTGGTGCGCGCAGCTGTGGTGTTGATTTTTTGTTCTGCTGTTTTCAGTTCGGTGTCGCGGCGTCGCTGACGGCGCGGCCCGTGGCGGTGGCCGCCCGGCGGGTGGAGGTGCGCGCGGCCCGCGTCTGGCTGACGGCCGTCTTCGTCTGCTTCACCGCCTCCTCCGTCGCGGGGCTGCGCCGGATGCCGGCGACGCGCTTCTCGCCCCGGCTGGCGAAGGAGTTGTAGAGCTGGGTCGCCCGGCCCTGCAGGTCGGAAATCTGCGACCCGACGGTCACCGGAAGCGCGAGGACGGCCGAGCCGACCTGGACGGGCACCTTGGCCGCCTGGGCCGGGATCTGGCTGACCCGGTCCGAGATGCGCCGGACCTCTGTCCCGTAGGCCGTGGGAAGCGTCCGGAGCTTCTCGACCGCGAGATCGGCGGCGCCGACCGACGCGTACAGGGGCTTGCGAACATCGGAGGTTGCCGCGGGCGTGTCGCTCTTCGTCTTCGTACCGGTGCGGGCGGTAGCCATGTGATCTCCTAGCGATCTCCGCTGGTTGTGATGGTGTTGGGTCAGGTGTTTGACGGCCCCGCGGGCGGGGTCCGGCTCGTGGTGGCCTCGCCGGCACCGTCCTCCGGTGCCACCGGGGCGCTCCTCGTACTGCTGCTACGCGGGCCTCGCCGGCCGTCCCCCGCCTTGCGGGTCGCCGCGCGCCGCGTCGTGGACGTCGGCTCGCCCGCCGTGGCGGCGGTCTTGCGCCGGGTCGTCGCGGGCCTGGTCCGCCCGGCGGGCCCCGGCCCGGCCTCGCCCGGGGCTTTCCCGCCCGGGGTGGTCTCGCCATGCTCGGCGGCAGAGGCCGCGCGGTCCGTGCCCGACGGGGATGCCGCCGAGCGCGGCGCAGGTGCCGCGGAGCCGGGCTCGGTGTCGATGTCGGTCAGAGCGTCGGTCGCGGTGCCGGCCTCGACGTCGGCTTCGGTGTCGCCGGCCTCTGCCGCGGCCGGGCCCCGCGCGCCGGGGGTCAGCCCGGCGAGCGCGTTCTCCCGGCGGAACGCGTCGTAGATGTCGACGATGACCTGCTTCTGGCGTTCGGTCAGCGTCTCGTCGGCGTGGACGGCGGCCAGCAGGTCCTCGCCGCCCTCGCGTTCCTCGAGGATGCCGGCCTGCACGTAGAGGACCTCCGCCGAGATGCGCAGGGCCTTCGCGATCTGCTGCAGGATCTCGGCCGAGGGCCGGCGCAGGCCGCGCTCGATCTGGCTGAGGTAGGGATTGCTCACCCCCGCCTGGCGGGCGAGCTGGCGCAGTGAGATCTGCGCGCCGCGCCGCTGCTCGCGGATGAAGTCGCCGACATCCCGCACATGGATAGCCGCCACCGCCGTCGTCGACCTCCACAGGAACAACCGGTCAAGAGGAGGTCGACGATACGGGCTGATGCTAGCTGTGGCAAGCGGGCAGTTAGCGCAGTTGGGCCATTCGGCGCACCGCGGTCAGCTTCCCTTCTCGGCCTGCGCCAGCCAGGCGCGCTGGGTCGCGAGGGCGTTCTCGGTCTCGGTGATCTCGCGGGCCCGGCCGGCGGCGCGGGCGCGCTCCAGCTTCGCCTCGAGCTTCGCCACCGACTCGCGCAGCTTCGTCAGGAACGGGGACTCGGCGATGTCGCGACGGTCCCAACGGGCGTCGGAGGCATCGCGCAGCTTGTCCCCGATGGCGTTGAGCTGGCGTTCCAGGCTGCCGACCGCCTCGCGGGGCACCCGGCCGATCGCGTCCCAGCGCTCCTGGATCTCGCGGTACCGGCGCAGCGACCGCTCGACGTCGACGGGATCGAGCGCGGCGGCCTCGACGAGCAGCTCCTCCTTGCGGGCCTGGTTGGCGATCTGCTCCGCGTCGCGCTCGGCGTTCACGGCGTTGCGCCGGCTGAAGAAGCCGTCCTGCGCGGCCCGGAACCGGGCCCACAGCTCGTCGTCGACGTCCTTGGCGGCCCGGCCGGCCGCCTTCCACTCGACCATCAGCGCGCGGTACCGCGCGGTCGTCGGGCCCCAGTCCGTCGAGTCCGACAGCGCGACGGCCTCGGCGATGATCGCCTCCTTGCGCTCGCGTGAGCGCGTGCGCTGGGTGTCGAGCGCGGCGAAGTGCGAGGTGCGGCGGCGGGTGAACTCGTCGCGGGCCGCGGCGATCCGCCGCCACAGCGCCGAGTCGGTCCGCTTGTCGACACCGGTGATCGCGCGGAAATCGTCGCCGATGGTCCGGAAACGCTCGCTCGTCACCTTCCACTCGGAGCTGCGGGCGAGCTGCTCGGCCTCGGTGACCAGCTCCTCCTTGGCGGTGACCGCGGCGGCGACCCGGCGGGCCCGCTCGGCGGCGAGCTCCGTGCGGCGGGTGTCCGTGGCCGCCAGGACGGCGTCGAGCCGCGCGGCCAGGGCGTCGACGTCGCCGACGACCGAGGCCTGGGCCAGCCCCTCCCGCAGCCGGCGGGCGCTGCCGGCGATGCCGCCGGGGTCGACGCCGCTCACCGTCAGCCGCCGCTCCAGCAACACCACCTCGGCGAGGAGGTCGTCGTAGCGGCGGCGGAAGTGGGCCAGGCCCTCCTCAGGGCTGCCCGCGCGCCACGAGCCGACCGCGCGCTCGCCGTCGGCGGTGCGCAGGTACACGGTGCCGTCGGCATCCACCCGGCCCCAGTCGTCGCCGAGTTCGTCCCGCCCGCCGGAAGGTCCGTCCCCGTCATGGTGGTGGGCGGGCCCACCAGGTCCGGTGCCGTGGCGTCCGCTGTCATCGCGGTCGCCGTCGCTGCGGTCACTCATCGCGTTCCCGAAGATCGACATCAAGATGCCTGTCATTGTTGCAGGCATCCGGCCGGAAGGGGACCGCTGGCGGCTATCGAATGAAGAAGGAGGTTCGCCGAACCTGCCCGCAACCGGTGTCGCCCCCGGGCGTGTCGGTGCGCGTCGGCCGCCGGGACGCCGCCGGGACGCCGCCGGGGATGTCACCGGGATACGACCAGGATGTCGCTGTCGCGGGTGCCTGGCGGTGTGGCCGCGCGGCGCGAGCGTCGTCACCATGGCGCGGCTCTGTTCGGTGTGTCATCAGGCGCTGGCCGTAAAAGACGTCGGGCGTTCATCTTTTCCCGCCCCCCGGTGTGTGCGGACCGGTCGCCGTCGGGCCAAGATGCGTAACCGTGGCGCAGGGGACCAGAGCCGGGCGGGACGGCTGGCGGGCGGCCGCGCTGTTGACGCCCGCCTTTGTCGGGCTGTGTGTGTTCGTCATCGGCCCGGCGATCGTGTCGGCCTTCGTCGCCGGCACCGACAAGAACCTCACCGGCCCGGACTTCCACTGGGTGGGGACGGCGAACCTGCGCGAGGCGCTGGCGGACCCCGATCTCGGCCAGGCCGTCCGCAACACGCTGGTCTACTGCCTGTTGACGGTCATTCCGTCCGTTCTGTTCGGCCTGTTGCTGGCGCTCGCGGCCGAACGGGTGACCCGCGGCCGGGCGGCCGTCCGATTCGCGTTGTTCCTGCCGGCGAGTGCGAACATCGTGGCGATGGCTGTGGTCTTCCAGTACATCTTCGACAGCAGCCCCGACGGGCTGGCCAACACTCTCGTCGGATTCGTCGGCATCGATCCGGTGAACTGGCTCGGTGACCGCGCCACCGCTCTCCCGGTCGTCGCGCTGGTCGGTGGCTGGCGGCTGACCAGTTTCGTCTTCGTGGTCTATCTGGCCGGCCTGACCGCGATTCCGCGCTCGGTGTACGAGGCGGCCGACGTGGACGGCGTCCGCGGGCTCGCCCGGCTGCGCCACGTCACGCTGCCGCTGCTGGCCCCGACGACGGTGTTCCTGGGGGTGTTCGTCACCGTCCTGACGTTGCAGACGTTCGAGACGGTCGCGGTGCTCACCGAGGGCGGGCCCCTGGACTCCAGCACGACGATCATCTACTACATCTACAAGGTCGGTTTCACGGGTTCGTTCCGGATCGGCTACGCATCCATGATCGCCCTGTTGCTGCTGGTCGCGGTGGTGCTCGTCGGCGCGGCGGGAGCGCTGCTGGGCCGGCGCGTCCGGATGGCCAGGCAGCTCGACGGCATGGGCGCCGAGGATCCCGTCGCCGAAGGAGGCCGGTCATGACCAGCGAGGCGGCGAGCCCGCGGCACCGCGCCGGTGCCGGCCGGGCGCCCGGTTCGAAGCGTTCGGCAGGCGCCGGGCGGCGCGCCGTGCCGTTCTGGTCGTCGCTGTCGGCGGCGGGCCGGTTCGGGTTCCTCGCGGTCGGTATCACCGCCGCGCTCCTCCCGTTCGTCTGGATGCTGCGCACCGCGGTCGGCCCGCCGCAGAACGCCCTGCGGCTCTCGGCGAACCCGATCCCGTCCTCGGTGGGCTTCGGGGCGTTCGAGAACGCCTGGCAGGCGGGTGATCTAGGCCCCGCGCTGCTGACCGGGATCGGCGTGAGCCTCGCCGTCCTGGCGCTGCAACTGCTCACCGGGATCCCGGCGGCGTACGCGTTCGCCTGGGTGCCCTTCCGGGGGCGCGGGCTGCTGTTCGGCGTCGTGCTGGCCACCCTGCTCGTCCCGCCGCAGGTGACCGCCGTGCCGAACTACGTCACGATCTCGGCGCTCGGGTTCGCCGACACCCGGGTGGGCCTGGTGCTGCCGTTCATGACGCAGGCCGCCGCGATCTTCCTGCTCCGCCAGTACATGTCGACGATCCCGGTGTCGGTGCTCGAGGCCGCGCGGATGGACGGCCTGGGGACGCTGCGCACCCTGCGCACCGTCGTCGTCCCGCTGAGCATGCCCGCGATCGCCACGGTCAGCGTCTTCAGCTTCCTGCTCTCGTTCAACGAGTACCTGTGGCCGCTGCTCGTCGCCCGCTCGCCCGACATCGCGACACCCCCGCTCGCGCTCGCCGGGCTCGCCACCAGAACTTCCGCGTTCCCCGACTTCACCCAGCTCGCCGCGGGCTCGCTGATCATCAGCCTGCCCACCCTCGTCGTGTTCGTTGTCGCCCAGCGCCGGTTGACGGCCGGCATCACCGGAACCGGGCTCGCGGCGTGACCGCCGAACGGGCGAGCCTCCCGAGAGGAAGATCCGTGATCCGATTCCGACGCGCGGTGCCGCTCGCCGTGGTGGCGGCGCTGTTCCCGCTGGCGGCCTGTGGCGGAGGCGGCTCGACGCCGGCCAGCCCGGGGGAGGGCCTGCGCCCGACCGCGCGCACCGCGGCCGCCGGCGTGGACGACGTCGAGGGCGCGAAGGCGTCCCCGCAGTGCGCCGCCCAGGTGAAGACGCTGCGGATGTACGCCGTGGGGAACCTGAACGACGTGGCGAAGTCCGGCAAGGCGTACATGGAGAAGACGCATCCCGGCCTCACGGTCGAGATCGTCGCCACCGCGCCCAACTATGTGGCGCTGGTGCAGCAGCTCAGCGCGGACCGCTCAGCCCACCAGCAGGTCGACGTCGCGGTCGCCGGCTTCGACGTGCTGCCGGTCTTCGCCGACCAGCTCGGCGCGCAGGAACTCTCCCCGCGGCTGCTGCGGGCCTCCTACGACCAGCGGATGGTCCCGCTCGGCCAGGTCGGCGGCCGCCAGGTCGGCATCCCCCAGCAGGTCTCGACGCTGACGCTGGCCTACAACCTCGACATCCTCGAGAAGGCCGGGGTCGACCCGAAGACGCTGACCACCACGGACGGTGTGATCGCCGCGGCCGACAAGATCAAGGCATCCGGGCAGGACGTCCAGCCGATCGACATCCCGACCGGTCAGCAGTTCGGGCAGTGGGTGCTGAACACCCTCGCCAGCTCGAAGGGCGCGCCGATCCAGGACGAGGCGGGCCGGCCGCGGCTGAACAGCCCGCAGGCGCTCGAGGCCGCCCGGTTCCTGGCGAAGGTCGGGACGTACGGGCCGCAGTCCGACGACCCGACCAACCAGGGCCTGCTGCGGTTCGGCATCCGCAAGCAGACCGCGATGACGATGGTGACGGTCGCGGCCCTCGCGGGCGGCCTGAAGTTCATCCAGGACCAGGGGGCGCAGGGCTTCCGGGCCGGCGCGGTGCCGTTCCCGACGCTGCCGGGCGGAAAGCAGGCGCCGGTCGCGGGCGGCAACGCGCTGACCGTGCTGTCCACCGACCAGTGCCAGAAGGAGATGGCTACCGAGCTGGTCGTGTCGCTGCTGGCCCCCGACGTCGTGGCGGCGAGCACCGAGTCGCTGAGCTACCTGCCCGTGGACACCGAGGCGCTGACCCGGCTGGAGCCGTTCTACCGCCAGTACCCGCAGCTGCTGCCGTTCAACGACCTCATCCCGTCGCTGGTCGGGCCTCCGTCGTGGGGCGGCGCGCGCGGCGGCGAGCTCCCGACAGCCCTGTCCGACCAGGTCGTGCGCATCATGACCGGGGCGGACGTCGACAAGACCCTCGCCGCGGCGCAGGCCGAGGCCGAGACCCTGACCCGGTGACGGCGAACCCGGTGCCGGCGAGCCCGGTCACCGCGACCTCGGGGGCCCGGATCGAGGCGGTGGGCATCGGCCGGGACTTCGGCTCCGTGCACGCCCTCGCCGGGGTCGACCTGGCGATCGAGGCCGGTGAGATCGTCGCCCTGCTCGGCCCGTCCGGGTCGGGCAAGTCGACGCTGCTGCGCATCCTCGCCGGGCTGGACGCGCCGACCTCGGGTGACCTGCGTTTCGACGGCGACAGCCAGCTCGGCGTCCCGCCGCACCGGCGTGACGTCTCGATGGTCTTCCAGCACTTCGCCCTCTACCCGCACCTGTCCGCGACGGACAATCTCGTGCTGGCCCTGCGCTACGGGCGCGGGATGTCCAAGGCGGCGGCCCGGGAGCGCGCCGCCGAGACGCTGCGGATGCTCGGCATCGCCGACCTCGCCCGGCGGCGCCCCGCCCAGATGTCGGGCGGGCAGCGCCAGCGGGTGGCGATCGGGCGCGCGCTGGCCACCCGGGCCCGCGTCGTCCTGCTGGACGAGCCGATGTCCGGGCTGGACGCGAAGCTGCGGGTGGAGCTGCGGGTGGAGATCGTCGGCCTGCTGCGCCAACTGGGCACCACCGCCGTGTTCGTCACCCACGACCAGGCCGAGGCGATGGCGGTGGGCGACCGGGTGGCGGTGATGAACCGGGGCGCCGTCGAGCAGATCGGCACCCCGGACGAGATCTACGACCTGCCGGCCACCCGGTTCGTCGCGACGTTCGTCGGCAGCCCGCCGATGAATGTCTTCGAGGGGACCTGGGCGGACGGCATCCTGCGCGGACCGGGCTTCTCCGCGCCGGCACCCGCCGCCGCGGTCGCCGTCGGGGTGCGGCCCGAGCACCTGAGGCTCGGCGACTCCGCCGCGGCCGCGTCCGGCACCCGCTCGCCGTCCGGCGGCGGGATCGGCGCCCGCGCCGGTGTCGGTGTCGGCACGGCCGCCGGGACGGGCGTGGGTGACGGGTTCCGGGTGAAGGGGCACGTCGTTGTCGCCGAGCGGCTCGGTGCGGAGCGCACCGTCTATGTGCGATCGGCGGCCGGAACGCTCGGGGTGCGGGTGGCGGCCCAGGTGCGGGTCGCGCCCGACGAGCCGGTCACGGTGACCGCGCCGGCCTCGGCACTGCTCTGTTTCGGCCCGGACGGCCGGTCGCTGCCGATCCCCCCGGCGCGCCAGCCGTCCTGACCACCACCGCTGACCTGCACCTCAGGACCTCCGGAGTGTTCCTCCGGAGGTCCTTTGTCGTTTCGTGGGTGTCCTGAGGCCCCCAAGTCCGGACCATGGAGAGTTCGGACCTTAGACCCTGGCCGGCGCCTGTCGGATGGCTGATGCTCATTCTGGGGCAAAGGCGGCTGTGCTCCGACCTGTGTCTAAGGCGGATCATCCCCGTGGCCCCGGCCGGCAGCCCTCGCGCGTGTGCCGGCGGCGGGGCCGCCTCGGCCGGCCTCGGGCGCGAGTGCCCGTCCGCGAGGCGGGCGGAGTGCGGGTGGACTTGTCCGGCCCTGTGCCGCATCTGGCGCCTACGGGACGATGCGGGCATCGTCGCACGCGCTTTGGCGAGCGAACCGTGCAATTGCGTCGCTGAAGTGGTCCGTGCGTTACCTCTTCGCTCACAACGCACTCTCCATCGCCCTGGGACACGAAGATGTCGCGACATAGCGTTGCTAGCTGGTCACGCAAGCGACTGTGTCAGCGACTAGAGGAGAGACGTCGATGCTGACGGACAATGCCCACGCCTGCACCCATCCCCTCGCCTTCGTCCGCGCTCAGCGTGGGTGGTCCTACCAGCGGCTGGCACGCGTCGTCGCGCGTCGGGCCCGAGATCTCGGGGTCGCGAACATGGCCGCCGAGCGGCAGAAGGTCTGGCGCTGGGAGCACCGCGGGGTCGTGCCCGACCGTGTCTCCCAGCTGGCGCTCGCCGCCGAGCTCGGGGTCCCGACCGACCGGCTGGAGTCCCACCCGTGGCCGTCCTGGCTGCCGACCGGTGACGCCGTGCGCACGGAGTACCCGTGGACGGCCTCGGGCAGCGTCACCTCGCTCATGGACGTCGTCGAGGACGCGCTGACCGACCGCCGCGGCTTCCTGACCATCACCGGGCCCGGTGTCGCGTCGCTGTCGTCGGAGTGGCTCGGCCTGGAGCCGGCCCGGCTGCAGGCCGCGCTCGCCGGCGGCCAGGTGGACGAGCAGATCGTCAACCGGATCGAGCACAACATCCCCGGCCTGCGGGTGATGGACGAGCGTCTCGGCGGGGAGAGCGTGCGGCGGCTGGTGGACGCCGAGCTCGGCGTGGTCGCCGACCTGCTCGCCCGCGGCTCCTACACCGAGGCGATCGGCCGGCACCTGCACCTGGTCGCGGCCGAGCTCGCCCGGTTCGCCGGCTGGGTCTCCTTCGACGCCGGCTTCCAGACCGCGGCGCAGCGGTACTGGGTGACCGCGCTGCACGCCGCGCACGCCGCGGGGGACCGGATGCTCGGCGCGAACGTCCTGAAGAACATGTCGCTGCAGTGCGTGGACTTCGCCCGGCCGCGTGAGGCGGTCGACCTGGCGGAGGCCGCGGTCGCCAGCGCGCGGCGGGCGACCGGCCGGGTCGCGGCGATGCTGCAGATGCGCCGGGCCCGCGCGCACGCCGCGCTGGGCGAGGCCAGCGCCTGCGCCCAGGCGCTGGCCTGCGCCGAGGCGGCGTTCGTCGAGGCACGCGCGGAGGACCCGGCCTGGTCGGCCTACTTCGACGACGCCGAGTACCAGGCGCAGGTCGGCAGCTGCTACATCGACCTCGGCCACCTCGTGCACGCCGATCGCTGGCTCGAGGGCTCGCTGGCCATCCACCCGCACGAGCGCACCCGGGACCGCGCGACCTACCTGTTGCGGCGGGCCGCCGTCCAGATCGACCTGGGCAACCTCGACGGTGGGTGCTCGCTGGCGAAGGAGGCCCTGCCGATGCTGGAGGCGACCCGGTCGAAGCGGAACAGCCGGCGTGCCGACGAGGTCCGGCGGCGGCTGCGCCGGCACTCGGCGGACCCGGCCGCGCGTGAGCTCGACCAGATACTGGCCCGCACGGCCTGAGTGACCGGCGGCCCGCCGGTCATCCCGGCGGCCGCCGGACAGGCGGGCGGTGGCCGCCGGTCAGCCTCCGCCGCCGGTCAGCCTCCGGTGTCTCCGGTGTGCGGGTGCAGCAGGCGCCCCGCGGGACGGGTCGGCTGCTCCGGGCCGGCCTCGGGGTCGATCGTCGCCGCCACCTGGGCGCCGTCGGGGTCGGTGACGACGAGCACCGCGTCCGCCGGAAGCGAGCGCTTCACCACGGCCAGCGCGATCGGGCCCAGCTCGTGATGCATCTCGGACGCCCCGACGAAGCCGACCGCGCGACCGCCCGCGGTGACCGGGGTACCCGGAGCCGCGACGGCGCCGTCCAGGTGCAGCAGCACCATGCGCCGAGGCGGGCGACCCAGGTTGTGCACCCGGGCGACGGTCTCCTGGCCGCGGTAGCACCCCTTGTCCAGGTGTACGGCGGCCGGCAGCCAGCCCACCTCGTGCGGGATGGTGCGGTGGTCGGTCTCCCGGCCCAGGCGCGGCCGGCGCGCGGCGATCCGCAGCGCCTCGAACGCGCTCAGGCCGGCCGGGGTGGCTCCGGCGCCCACCAGCTGGTCGGCGATCGTGGCGAGATCCGCGCGTGCGACCAGCAGGTCCAGCCCGTAGGGCATCCGGCGGATCAGGGGGGCCAGGCCGCCCACGGCCGCGCCGGTGGCGGTCGGGTCGGTCGCGGCCGCCGCACGGGTGACCGGGTACGGGCCGGTGGTCACGGCACCGGCCGCGGTGGGGGAGCCCGCGGCGGCAGTGCCCGCGGCAGGACCGCCGCCTGCCTCGCCGGGGACGGCCGACGGCCCGAGCACGGCCCGGGCGACGTCATCCGCGTTCGGGCCGAGCAGCGACAGGACGGCCGTCTCGGCCGTGGCGTCAGCCGGCTCGACCCGGAGCATGAACCGCATCGACTCCAGGAAGGACAGCAGCCGCGGCGCGCTCCCGGGCTCGACGTCGATCCAGGTGGCGGTGCCGTCGTCGGCGAGCACCAGATGGTGCTCGATGTGGCCGTGCGGGGAGAGCACCAGTGCCTCGGTGCCTCGCCCCGGGGCCAGCTGCGACAGGTGCTGCGAGGTCAGACTGTGCAGCCAGGTGAGCCGCTCCGGACCGGTGACGCGCAGCACGCCGCGGTTGGAGCGGTCGACCAGCACCGCGGTGGTGACTGCCCGGCGCTGCTCGCGCAGCGGATCGCCGTAGTGGGCCGCGACCGTCGCGTCCGGCTCGGGGGCCGCGACCGCTCCGGGCCGCGCGAGCAGCGGAGACGGGGCCGGGGCCGGCCGGAGGGCCTGCGTGTCGGTGCTCATGCCAGGTCTAACGCCTTCCGGCCGCTGTGCACTCCGCGCACCGGCCCGCCAGTGTGAGGTGCTCCATGTCGACGGTGAAGCCCAGCTCCGCGCGCAGCTCGCCGACGATGCCCGCGAGCCGCTCGGGCGAGATCTCCAGGATGGCCCCGCAGGCGCCGCAGACCAGGTGCACGTGCGGGTCGACCCCGGTGACGTGGTAGGTCGGCGCGCCGTGTGAGAGGTGCGCGTGCGAGACGAGGTCGAGCTCCTCGAGGAGGTCGAGGGTGCGGTAGACGGTGGAGATGTTCACGCCGCTGGCTGTCTGCCGGACCTCGTGGACGATCGCCTCCGGGGTGGCGTGGCCCAGCCTGGCGACGGCCTCCAGCACCAGTTGGCGCTGCGGCGTCAGGCGGTACCCACGCGCACGTAGCCGTGTGTGCCAGTCGTCGACCTCGGCCGCCATGGAGAAAGTCTAGGCCCCGCCGCGCGGATCCCGGCGGGGCGGACCACACCCTGCTCCTCGCGGAGCACCAGTGGAAAAAACCGTTTGCGACGGCGGTCGGCTGGCGCGTAGCGTTCCCTGTACACGAGAAGGGAGGTGGTCCAGGCTTTGTATGCACATAGGACTCGTGAGGTGACTGTCCGCTAGCCGGTCTCGTGGTCCTCACCCCCTGCCGGGTGGCCCTCGGGCACCGGCACCGGCGAGTACCAGGCAGACACCCGACCCCCGGGTGCCGTCGTTAGTCCCGACGGCCCGTCCCGCCCTATGCGGGGCGGAGCACCCGGGGGTCGCTGCGTTTCCGGCGGTGCACGGGACCAGCGGAGGACACTGGCCGAGCACCGGGCCGAGCGGGCAGGATTCACCTATGCCGACGCTCGTCCTGCTCCGCCACGGCGAGAGCACGTGGAACCGTGAAAACCTGTTCACCGGCTGGGTGGACGTCGATCTGTCCGAGAAGGGCCTCAAGGAGGCCACGCGCGGCGGGGAGCTGCTCCAGGAGGCGGGGGTCCTGCCCGACGTGGTGCACACCTCGCTGCTCACCAGGGCCATCCGCACCGCGTGGCTGGCCCTGGACGCGGCCGGGCGCACCTGGGTGCCGGTGCGCCGCAGCTGGCGCCTCAACGAGCGGCACTACGGCGGCCTGCAGGGGCTGAACAAGGCGGAGACCCTGGCGAAGTTCGGCGACGAGCAGTTCCTGCTCTGGCGCCGCTCCTACGACACGCCGCCGCCGCCCATCGAGCCGAGCCAGCCGAGCGGCGTCGACGAGCGGTACGCCGACCTCGCTCCCGATGTGATCCCGCTCACCGAATGCCTGCGCGACGTCGTTGTCCGGATGCTGCCCTACTGGTATGACTCGATCGTCCCGGACCTGCGCTCCGGCGCGACGGTGCTCGTCACGGCGCACGGGAACTCGCTGCGGGCGCTGGTCAAGCACCTCGACGGGATCTCCGACACCGACATCGCGAACCTGAACATCCCGACCGGCATCCCGCTGCGCTACGAGCTGGACGACGATCTCAAGGTGCTGGACTCGGGCTATCTCGACCCGGCCGCGGCGGAGACCGCCGCCGCGGCCGTCGCGGCTCAGGGCAAGAAGAAGTAGTCGCCAGGCGGGCGGCACGGGCCGCGGCGCGGCGGGACACCGGGCGGTGCGGGCGGGTGGCCGAAGGCTGGGAGCTGGCAGCCGAGCGCGGGGGCCGAGCGCGAGGGCGGGTCGTCGAAGGCGCGGGGCGGGCGGCGAGAAGCCGGGGCGGGCGGGTCGTCAGCCCGCCTTCTCGCCGGTGACCAGGTAGATCACCCGGCGGGCGACCGACACGGCGTGGTCGGCATAGCGCTCGTAGTAGCGGCCGCACAGGGTGATGTCGATGGCGGCCTCCATGCCGTGGGTCCACGGCTTCTCGATCAGCACGTGGAACAGGGCACGGTGCAGCCCGTCCATCGCGTCGTCGTCGGCCTCCAGCTCCTTGGCGAGCTCGGCGTCCCGGCTGGCGATCACCGAGCCGGCCTTGGCGACGATGCGCTGCGCGACCTGGCCCATCTGCAGCATCGTGGCGTGCAGCTCGGGCGGGACCGCCCGCCCGGGGTAGCGGCGCCGGGCGACCTTGGCCACGTGCAGGGCGAGGTCGCCCATCCGCTCCAGGTCGGCGACGATACGCAGCGTGGTCACCATCATCCGCAGGTCGGTCGCGACCGGGGCCTGCCGGGCCATCACATCGAAGGCCCGCTCCTCGATCTCGTTGCGGAGCAGGTCGACGGTCTCGTCCGCGCTGATCACGTTCTCGGCGAGCTGAAGATCGGCGTCCAGGAGCGAGGTGGTGGCCCGTGCCATCGCCGACGCGACCATGCTGGTCATCTCGATCAGCGATTGGTTGATGCTTTCCAGTTCTTCCTGGAAGACGTCCCGCACAGACGGCTCCTTACAGCTAGGGGAGGCTCGGAGCACCATTCGATCACAGTCGTTCGGTGGTCCTCGGGGGTTGACGTCAGACGATGATGCGCAGCCGTCGCCGTCGGGTGAACATCGACGATAGGCCGGATGAACACCTGGCGACCATCGGCCGTGAACCATTGCGAGCCAAGGCGCGGACGACCTGGTGGCGCCTAACATTCGGCACGTGGGGGACAGGTCGGACGATGACATGACAACCGGTCACGTCGCGTTTCGTCAGGGTTGGCTCTGCAGGGCCGGTACGGGTGCCCTCGACGGTCGGGTCGCGGCATCGTGGAGGGGACGCGGCGATGGCACGGCGGCCTGACTCGGCTGATCGGGGCGGTGCGACGAACACCGGCCCCCGCGGCGCGGCGGCGGCCGCCACCGGTCCGCACGCGCTGCCCGCCCACCTCGTCCGACAGGTGATCGCCGGCCTGCCCTCCGGGCTGGTGGTGGTGAACGCCGAGGACGTGGTCGTACTGGTCAACTCCGCCGCCCGCCGGATGGGTGTCGTCGACGGTGACGAGCTCAGCGTGGGCGAGGTGGCGGATCTGGTGAAGGCCTGCCGGTCCGCAGCGGCCGAGCGCAACCGTCAACTGGACCTGCCGCCGGTGCCCGAGCCACCGCTGACCAGGGCCCGTCCGGACCAGACCGCGCTGGCCGTCTGGGCATACGCACGACCGCTCGGTGACAGCGGGTACGTCTCGGTCCTGCTCGACGACATCACCGACTCGCGGCGGGTCGAGGCCGTCCGGCGCGATTTCGTCGCCAACGTCAGCCACGAGCTCAAGACGCCCGTCGGGGCGCTGCACGTGCTCGCGGAGGCGGTCAGCGAGGCCAGCGAGGACCCGGTGGCCGTGCGCCGTTTCGCGTCGCGGATGACGCACGAGTCCACCCGGCTGGCCCGGCTGGTCCAGGAGATCATCGACCTCTCCCGGCTGCAGGGCGCCGAGCCGATGCCCGACCTGGCCCCGGTGCCGGTCTCGGTGGTGCTCGCGGAGGCCGTCGACCGGAACCGGTTCAGCGCGCAGGCGCAGGAGATCTCGGTCGCCGTCATCGGCGCCGGCGGGCTGCGGGTCCGCGGCGACGAGAACCAGCTGGTCACCGCCGTGGCGAACCTGCTGGACAACGCCATCAGCTACTCGCCGCGCGGCACACGGGTCGTGCTGGGAGTCCGCCAGGTCGGCGGAACGATAGAGATATCAGTCGCGGACGAGGGAATCGGCATCGCCGAGAAGGACCTGGAACGGGTCTTCGAGCGTTTCTACCGCGCCGACCCGGCGCGTTCCCGGGCGACCGGGGGAACTGGTCTCGGCCTGGCTATCGTGAAGCACATCGCGACCAACCACGGCGGTTCGGTGAGCGTGTGGAGCGCGGAGGGTCGGGGCTCGACGTTCACGCTGCGCCTGCCCTCCGGTACCGACGATCCCAAGGCGACCGGGTCCGGAGCGGGCCGCTCCGAAACAGGCCGTGCGGGGAAGTCCGGCGGGGTGGCGAAGGCCGGCCCCGCGGCGAGATCCGGCGGCACGGTCGAGCCCGGCGGCACGGTCGAGCCTGGTGGCGCGGCTCCGTCGCGGCCGAGCGGTGTCGTTCCGTTGCGGCCGCCAGTCGATGCACCCGATCTCGCCGATTCCGCGTCGCGGGGCCCGGTCCTGGCGGAAACTGTGCACGAATCAGCTGGTCGCACCCGGCCGGCGGCGGCCGCTCCGGTCGCGTCCGAGAATTCCTCCGGAACCGGCCACGGCGGCCCCGGAGCATGATCCGGAGCCGGTATTCCAACCGGCTTTTCAGCGGTGGCCCCTGTTCCCGGCACCGGCCGTAAAACGGTGTGACACCGCGCGGTGAAACATTTCGTCCCCGGAGATCCCGGCGGACGCGGGAGTACAGGGAGCGTGACGGTGACCAGGCTGCTCGTGGTCGAGGACGAGGAGTCCTTCTCCGATGCGTTGTCGTTCATGTTGGAGCGTGAGGGGTTCGAGGTCGCCGTCGTCGGTGACGGGCCCAGCGCGCTGGCCGAGTTCGACCGGCACGGTGCCGACCTGATCCTGCTCGACCTCATGCTCCCCGGCCTGTCCGGGACGGAGGTCTGTCGCACGCTGCGCGCCCGCTCGACCGTGCCTGTGATCATGCTCACCGCCCGGGACAGCGAGATCGACAAGGTGGTCGGCCTCGAGCTGGGCGCCGACGACTACGTGACGAAGCCGTTCTCGGCCCGCGAGCTCGTCGCCCGGATCCGCGCCGTCCTGCGCCGCCGGGTGGAGACCGAGGAGGTGTCCGACGCCACCCTGGAGGTCGGCCGGGTGCGGATGGACGTCGAGCGGCATGTCGTCACCGTCGACGGCAGCCAGGTCGCGCTGCCGCTCAAGGAGTTCGAGCTGCTGGAGATGTTCCTGCGCAACGCGGGCCGGGTGCTCACCCGCGGCCAGCTGATCGACCGGGTCTGGGGGTCGGACTACGTCGGCGACACCAAGACGCTCGACGTCCACGTGAAGCGCCTGCGCACCAAGATCGAGGCCGAGCCGGGGGCGCCGCGGCACCTGGTGACGGTGCGTGGCCTGGGTTACAAGTTCGAGCCCTGACCGGCTCCCGCCCCCCACTGGCCGGCTGACGTGGTCGGAAGCGGCACTAGGTTGGATGGGCGCCCGGGACGGACGGATTCCGGGGCAGGCCACGCGCGGCCTCCCGGTCACGGGGCGTCGGCGGCGGCATACACAGGGGGGTGACCAGTCCGGTGACGAGCGGTCGTAGGACGGGCCGTCGCGGGGCCATCGGTCGGATGGCGATCCGGGCGGGTGACCGGCGGTGCGGTTGAGACCGGCGCTGGCGCGCCGGGGACCGGGCGGAGGTGTTCCGGTTAACAGGGCCGGCGCCGACCAGCCCGGCGCTGTTGAGCTCGGCGCTGGTGAGACCAGCGCTGTCGAGCCCGGGGCGGACGCGACCGGCGTGAACGAAGCAGTCGCGGACATCATCGGCCCGGGCACGGCTGGTGCCGACACGGCTGGTGCCGACACCGCTCGCGCAGGCACCGGCGGCCAGGCTCCGCGGAGCGGCGACGACGGTGCGCTGCGTGAGCTGGAGCGTGGCCTGCGGCCCACCGCCCCGGCCGCGGACAACCGGGTCGCGGCGCCTCCCGGTCATCCGCACGGCCCGATGCGCCTCGGTGTGATCGACATCGGGTCGAACACCGTCCACCTGCTGGTGGTGGACGCGCACCGGGGTGGCCAGCCGCAGCCGGCGGCGAGCGTGCGGGTGCCGTTGCGTCTGGTCGAACTGCTCGACGACGACGGGCGGCTGGCCGAGCGTGGTGAACAGGCGCTGACCGACTGCATCCAGCAGCTGCGGGCGCACGCCCAGGACCTGCACGTGGTCGACCTGGTCGCCTTCGCCACGTCAGCCGTCCGGGACGCCCCGGACGGGGACGAGGTGCTGACGCGGGTACGCGCCGACACCGGGCTGGAGGTCGCCGTCCTGCCGGGTGAGGCCGAGGCGCGGCTCACCTTCCTGGCGGTGCGCCGGTGGTTCGGCTGGAGCGCGGGACGGTTGCTCGCGCTCGACATCGGCGGCGGCTCGCTGGAGATCGGCGCGGGCATGCACGAGGACCCCGAGGTCGTCGCCTCCCTCCCGCTCGGCGCGAGCCGGCTGACCAGGGACTGGCTCAGCGAGAACGACCCGCCCAAGCGTTCGGAGCTCAACGCGCTGCGCCGCTATGTCCGGGCGCAGATCGCGCCGGTCGTCGGGTCGCTGTACCACGTGGGCGAGCCGACCCGGGCGGTGGCGACGTCCAAGACCTTCCGCTCGCTGGCCCGTGTCTCCGGCGCCGCGCCCTACGGCCGCGGGCCGTACGTGCGGCGGGTCCTGCGCCGGGAGGACCTCGTGGAGGTGGCCGCGCGGGTGTGCCGGATGTCGGCCGCCGAGCGCGCGGCGCTGCCGGGTGTCTCCGCGTCGCGGGCCAGCCAGCTGATCGCGGGCGCCGTCGTGGCGGCCGAGGCGCTGGATCTGTTCAACCTCGAGGAGGTGGAGATCTGCCCCTGGGCGCTGCGCGAGGGGGTGATCCTGCGCCGGCTCGACCTGCTGACCTCGGGACTGGACGGCCCGCGTTCACTTCCACCGGCACGGTAGCGATGACTTGCGTCACTGTGTGGTCTCGTCGTCGGCGATTCTGAACGCGGGAGCGCCGTGGGCGCGGGGCCGGTCATCCGCCGGACACCCGTCCCGCACCGCTGGTCCTGCCGTCGCGCCGCTGGTCCGGGCCCGGGCCCGGACCAGCGGGCGGCACCGCCGGGCCTGTCCGGCGATGCGTTCCGCCTCCTGACGGAGCAAAGGCCCGGGAGGCGGCACGCCGGGTATGGCCTAGCCTGGATGACGGGGCCGGTTCCTCACCGGTCCGGGACGGGTCCGGTCACAACAGGCGTCCGGCCGTTCGGCCGCCGAGATCCTGATACGGGAGCCGAAGTGCAGCAACGCGGTGCCAGGAGGCGGCCGGTGGCGCCGGCGCCGCCGCCGGCGGGGTCCTCGCCGTCCGGCATGGTCGTCACCCCGCGGCTCGGGGCGCCGGCCGGCCCACCCGCCGCCGGGTTCCAGCCGGTGGGCGGTGGGCTGGTGGCACTCTCCACGGCCTCCACCTACCCGGAGTCGACGGCGACCGCCTTCGAGATGGCGGCGCGGCTCGGCTACGACGGCGTCGAGATCATGGTCTGGACGGACCCGGTCAGCCAGGACCCGCAGGCACTGCGCCGGCTCCGTGACTACCACGGCATCCCCATCCTGGCCGTGCACGCGCCGTGCCTGCTGCTGACGCAGCGGGTGTGGGGGACGGACCCGTGGGCGAAACTCGAGCGCGCGCGGGCGGTGGCGGAGACCCTCGAGGCGCCCACGGTCGTCGTTCATCCACCGTTCCGGTGGCAGCGCGACTACGCCCGCGAGTTCGTCGCCGGCATCCACCGGATGGCCGGCGAGACGGACGTCCGCTTCGCGGTGGAGAACATGTTCCCGCTGCGCGCCCGGGGCCGGGAGGTCTCGGCCTACGCCCCCGACTGGTCGCCGATCGACGACGGCTACCGGCACGTCACGCTGGATCTCTCCCACACCAGCGTCTCCCGGTCGGATGCGCTGCTGATGGCGGACGAGCTCGGTGACCGGCTCGCGCACATCCACATGGCGGACGGCACGGGGCTGGCGAAGGACGAGCACCTGGTGCCCGGCCGCGGCACGCAGCCCTGCGCCGAGCTGCTGGAGCGCCTCGCGGCGAACGGGTTCGACGGCACGGTCGTCGTCGAGATCAACACCAGGCGCGCGGAGTCGCGCGACCAGCGTGAGGCCGACCTCGCCGAGGCGCTGGCCTTCACCCGGCTCAACCTCGCCGCTCCGGCCGGAGTCGTCCCGGTTCCCTGACAAGGGCCTTACCGTCCGGTGGGGTAAGCCACTGTCAGTGGCGGAGTTGCCGCGTAGGGGCCACTATCGGGGCGTGTCCCCTGGATCACTCTTCGACCCGTTGGCCGACGCGTACGACCAGGCCCGGCCGGGCTACCCGGACCAGCTTTTCGCCGATCTGGAACTGCTCGCCGACCGGCCCGTCGCCGGCGCCGGCGTGGTCGACGTGGGCGCGGGTACGGGGATCGCCACCAGGGCCATGATCTCCCGGGGTGCCTCCGTCCTGCCTGTCGAGCTGGGCCCGGTGATGCTCGACCGGCTGCGGCGGCGGACCCCGGACCTGCCCGTCGTGCGGGGCGACGGGGAGGCGCTACCGCTCCGGAGCGCGTCGGCGGACCTGGTCACCTACGCCCAGGCCTGGCACTGGGTGCGGGTGCCGGTGGCGGCGGCGGAGGCGGCCCGGGTGCTTCGCCCCGGCGGAGCGCTCGCCGCGTGGTGGAATGACGTCGACGCCGACGACTTCCACTGGTACCAGCGCCAGCAGGACCGCCTCGAGGCGATGAGCCCCGGCTACACCAGGGAGTACCGCAACCGGCCGTTCGCCGACGAGCTGCGTTGGACGGGGCTGTTCGCCGAGGTGGCTACGGTGACCTGCCGGTGGCACCGGGAGCTGGACATCGACCTCTACGAGACGTGGCTGTGCTCGAAGTCGTACGTCGCCGCGATCGGTGACCGGCTCGAGGACTTCCTCGCGGCTGAGCGCCGCTCTCTGCTGCGCTCGTTCCCCGACGGTCGGATCATCGAGCCGTTCCGGACGATGCTGGTTGTCGCGCGCGTCCCCTGAACCACCGACCGATCGTGATGCCGGCGCGGATCCGCCGGTGATGTTCGCGAGGTGCCTTCGCGCAGGTAGCGGCGCCGTGATGCTCCCTTGACGCCGGGCGGTCGGGCCGTTGGTGGATACCTCTCGTAATCGTCCAACTCCTTTCGGATCCTTTAGAAACGTGTCAGGAGTATGCGACTGGAAGTCTGATAAGGGGCTTCCGCTATCGTCGTGCGCGTTCGTGGGGTTCTGACCGACTCGCCCGTGTCGTCGCATGGCCGGGCGCGCCGGTCTTGATCCTGGTCGGCGGGGGTCGGGCACGGCGGGGGTCGGGCACGGCGGGGCGGCCCGCGGCCGGACGGCGGTCCAGGGGTCTGCCGGGTGCTCACACCCGGTCGCCACGTGCGTCCCTGGCTGGAGGAGGGGACGCACGATCGTGAGAGCCGGTTCGCTTCCGATGACCGACGGCCCGCCGGGGGCGGCCAGGCGGGCGAAGCCCACCCCGCGCCCGCCGGCCGGGCCAGCCGAGACCCGGCAGCCCACCGACGCGGAGGCGACGGCGGCGGCGAAGTTCGCCTACAACCCGGCGCTCGACGGTCTGCGCGTGATCTGCATCTACATCATCCTCGCCGGTCACATGGGCGCCATCCACGCCAGCAACGTGGCCGTCGACATGTTCTGCGTGCTCAGCGGGTTCCTGATCACGACCCTGCTGCTGGCCGAGCAGGCCCGCACGGGCACCGTCTCGATCGGGCGCTTCCTCGTCCGGCGCGCGTACAAGCTGATGCCGGTGATGTGGGTCTATCTTCTGCTCGGCCTGGCCATCACGGTCGCCTTCAAGTGGGATGACATCCCATACCGCGACGACTACATCAAGAGCGCCCTCTCGACGTTCCTCAACGTCAACAACTGGTACAAGGTCGAGAACCCGCTGGGCGGCGGGCGCTGGCTGGCCCACGTCTGGTCGTTGTCGATGGAGGAGCAGTTCTACCTGGTCTGGCCGTGGGTCTTCCTGCTCTTCGTCCGCTCCGCGCGGCTGCGCCCGTACCTGTTGACGTTCCTGATCGCCTCGATCGGCCTGATCATGGGCTGGACGTACATGATGGCCGCCAACGGGGCCCCGCGCAGCCGGGTCTACCTCGCGCCCGACACCCACATCGCCCCGCTGCTCATCGGCTGCCTCGTCGCGGTCTGGCGGGACAACCGGCTGCGCGCGCTGGCGACCCCGGTGGTCCGCGACAAGAAGGACGGGGACAGGAAGGACGGCGGCGGGAAGGGCGACGGTAAGAAGGCCTCGACCGGAGCTCACTCCGCGGCGACCGCCGCCGCCGTCGAACGCTGGACGAGCGGACGGCGACTGGCCGCCCTCGGCCTTCCCGCCGGCATCGTGCTGTTCCTGCTGGCCTTCCTCGGGCCGAACAAGGACCTCCCGGAAGCGAACTGGATCGACTACGGGGCCTACGTGCCGAGCGCGGCCCTGGGCGCGCTGCTGATCATCGGCGCCGACGTCAACCGGGACGCCCGGTGGGTGCGGCTGCTCGGCTCGCCGAAGATGGCCTGGACCGGAAAGATCACCTACAGCATCTACCTGTGGCACTACCCGTTCATCTCGGCCGCCGCCGGCCAGCTCGTGCCGCGGATCGGGCTCTGGCCGTCGGTGGTCGTCGCCGCAGTCTGCACCACGATCACGGCCTACTTCTCGAACCGCTTCATCGAGAAGCCCATCATCGCGCGCCGGCCGAAGTGGGCGGACACCCCGCGTGGCCCGGCCCGCCCCGCCGCCGCCGCGGGCCCGGCGGGGGCCCCCGCCCAGGTGCCGGCCAAGGCCGGCCCGCGGGAGCCGCGGGAGCCGGACCTGTCCGAGCTGCCGGAGCTGCCCGAGCTGGAGCCGGTGCTCGCCGGTGTCGGCACGAGCGCCGCCGACGCCGAGCAGGCGGACGGACGCGGTGGCCGGGCCGGCGCCCCGCCTCGGCCGGGAGACTGGTCGGACGGCGACGTCGACTGGGTGGACGAGGGTTACCCGGGCCGCGGCGGCCCGGCCGGGCACGGGCCGGCCCGGTCCGGCTACTCCCGCGATCCGGATTCGCAGCCGATGCCGGCCGTTCCGCGCCCGAACGGGCCCCGGGCCGGCGAGGTGGTCTACGACCGCGCCGACGGGCCACCCGTGTACGAACACGGGCCGGCGGTGGGCGCTACGCACGCCGGTGGGTTCGAGCCGACCCCCATCCCGGACTGGGCGGCCTACCCGGCCCTCAACCGCGGCCCCGGATCGGCCGCGGACGCTGGCCCGGCCATGGGCGCTCCCCGGCGGGGGCCGGCGGCGTCGATGGGCGGCGACACCATGAACCTCCACCTTCCCTCGACGTTCGACCCCGGCGCGCCCCCTGCCCACGGGACCGGCCCGCGGGCCGGTCGCGACCGGCCCGGCCGTCCGGCCGATCCCGCCGACCCCGGCCGCCTGCCCGGGGTCGCCCATCCGGCCGGCCACCGGCCCGGCCCGGCACCCGGCCACGCGCCCGCGTACGGCCACAGCCCTGCGCACAGCCCCGCCCACGGCCAGGCCCTGGGTCACGTGCCGGGCCACGGTCACGTGCCGGGGCCCAGTCATGCGCCGGCGTACGGCCACGGCCCGGGGAACGGTCACGGCCCTGCCCACGGCCACGGCCCGGCATACGGGCGGGGGCCCGGGGAGAGCAGGGGTCCCGGGCGTGACCAGGGCCTCGACCGTCTCGACGGAGCCGGGCACGGCCCCGCCGACCACGCCGGGGACCACGTGCTCGAGCCCGTCCGGGATCCGCGCGCCGGGCGCGAGCCCGCCGAGCCCGACCCGCTTTTCGGCCCGGTCCCGGGCGCGGGGCGCGACTGGTGAGAGCGATGGGACGTCCCGAGCAGCCCGGGTCATAACCTTCATCGGCGTGGTCGCCGTCGGATGCGGTGGGCACCGGAGCGAAGGGAAGTGTTCGGTGGTGGGTTCGAGCGTTGTCGCGATCGTCGGGGCCGGCCGGCTCGGCGGCGCCCTGATGTCCGGGCTGCTGCGGGCGGGGCGGACGCCGTCCGAGGTCGTCGCGGCCGAGCGCGACCCGGGCCGGGCCGCCGAGATCACCCGGCGGTACGGCGTCGAGGTGGTGGATCCCGCCGCCGCGGCGGCGAAGGCCGGTGTCGTCGTCCTGGCGACCAAGCCGCAGGACATGGGCACGGTCCTCGCCCAGCTCGCTCCGCACGTCGCGCCCGGGACGCTGGTCGTCTCGGTGGCGGCCGGGATCACCTCGGCGTTCGTCGCCGAGCGGCTGGCACCGGGCACCCCCGTCGTGCGGGCGATGACGAACACGCCGCTGCTCGTCGGCGAGGCGATGTCCGCGGTGTGCGCCGGGCCGGGTGCCGGCGACGAGCATGTCGCCGCGGTCGAGGAGATGCTCCGCCCGGTCGGTCGCGTCGTCCGGGTGACGGAGACCCAGCTTGACGCGGTCACGGCCCTGTCGGGCAGCGGCCCGGCCTATTTCTTCTACCTGATCGAGGCGATGATCGAGGGCGGTGTGCTGCTGGGCCTGCCGCGCGCGCTGGCGGCCGAGCTCGTCGTGCAGACCGCCGCCGGATCCGCGCGCATGCTGCGCGACCCCGGCGCCGGCGACCCGGGTGACTCGGATGGCGCGGGTGGGGCCGCGGGCGAGCACCCGTCGCTGCTGCGGGAGGCGGTCACCTCGCCTGGCGGGACGACCGTGGCCGCGCTGCGGCAGCTCGACCGCGGCGGGGTACGGGCGGCCGTCCTCGACGCGGTCGAGGCGGCGTGGGCGCGTTCCCGGGAACTCGGCGCGTCCTAGCGCCGTCCCGGCACCGGCCGGGATCCGCACCGGTCGTCTTGCCGGGGGGTTCCGGCGGGTAGGCTCGCTCGGAAAAACCTCGTCAACAGATCGGTCGGGTACGTGGGTTCCGTAATCAAGAAGCGTCGCAAGCGTATGGCCAAGAAGAAGCACCGCAAGCTGCTCAAGCGGACGCGAGTCCAGCGCCGTAACAAGAAGTAGCGGCGGCGGGCCGGCGGACGCCGGGGCGGCACGGATCACAAGGGGCGCGGATCCCGGACGTGCCGCCGCGTCGTCGGCGGGTCCCTTCCGGCTGCCACGGTTCCCATCGTCAAGCCACGGTTCCCGCGGTCAGGCCCGCTCACGTCGGCCCGTTGCGGCCGCTGTCCCGGCCCGGACAGCCGAGTAACAGACCTGTTTCGCGCTGTGTGCTCGTCCATGCGGTCCTGGTGACCGTATGGCAGGCTGGTTGCAAGGTCGGCAACGACGCCGTCCGGGCACAGGGGGTCACATGGGCAGCGCGTGGATCACATTCATGTCCGACTACGGAGTGGACGGCGCCTGCGTCGGCGTCTGTCACGGGATCATCGCCCGGCACGCGCCGGACGCCCGGGTCATCGACCTGTGCCACTCGATTGCGCCGCAGGACATCGGCCAGGCGGCCGTGACGCTGGTCGGCGCGGTCGGCTACCTGCCGAGGGGAATCCACCTCGTGGTCGTCGAGCAGCTCGACGCCAGCGGCTACACCCGCGGTGTCGTCGCCCGCGCCGCGGACGGATCGACGTTCGTCGCCCCGGACAACGGCGTCGCCTCGCTGGGCTGGGAGGCCCTGGGCGGCGTCGAGGAGGCCTACGAGATCTCCAACCCGGACCTCTGGCTCCCGCTGCCCACCGCTGTCTTCCGTGGCCGTGACGTCTACGCGCCGGTCGTGGCGCGGCTCGCGACGGGCCTGCCTCCGGCCGACGTCGGCCCCAGGATCGACCCGGGGGAGCTGGTCGTCGTGGAGCCACGGGTGTGCCACGTGGACGACGACCACGTCCACGGCGAGGTGCTCTCGGTGGACCACTTCGGGAACCTCTCGTTGAACATGACCAGGGCCGAGCTCGAGGCCGCCGGCATCCTGCTCGGGGACAGGGTGGAGGTGCGCGCCGACGGTCGGCTGCTCACCATGCCCTTCGCGCACACCTACGGCGAGGTCCCGCCCGGCGAGATCGCGCTCTGCGAGGACGCGCTGCGCCAGGTCATGATCGCGGTGAACTGCGGCCGGGCGGCCGAGGTGCTGCGCCTGCGGCGCGGCGACGCCGTCGTCGTCGCCCAGGTCCCCCGGGACGGCGCCCGGATCCCGGTGAGCGCGGTGCGTGGGCTCGCCTGACGTCGGAGCGTGGTGCGCGAGCGGGTCTGACACGACTGGCATCCCGTGTCGTGCGTCGCCCGACCGTAGTCTTGCTACTCTCCGTAGCTTTCCGTGCGCCTTGATGTGACGCTACGCAGCGATGAGGGTGGTGCGCGGCGTACGATGACCCCGCGAGGCCGGCCGCTGGCCGAGTCGGTAGGTCATGCCGGGGAGGCGACCATGAGGCCACGTCGCGTGCTTGTGACAGGAGTGTCGCGTCCGCTGGGCGCCGAGGTCGCGGCCGCACTCGCCGCCGACCCCGAGATCGTCGACGTGGTCGGGGTCGACACCATCGCCCCGACGGCGGATCTCGGCCGGACCCAGTTCGTTCGGGTGGACATCCGAAACCCGCTGATCGCGAAGGTCATCTCCACCGCCGCCATCGACACCGTCCTGCATCTGAGTGTGCTCGCCACGCCGCTCGGCGCCGGCGGGCGCACGGCGATGAAGGAGATCAACGTCATCGGGACGATGCAGCTCCTCGCCGCCTGCCAGAAGACCCCCGGGGTGAAGAAACTGGTGGTGAAGTCGACGACGTCGATCTACGGTTCGTCGCCGCGCGACCCCGCGCTGTTCACCGAGGAGATGGAACCGCGCGGCCTTCCCGGCGGCGGTTACGCCAAGGATGCCGTCGAGGTCGAGGGGTACGTCCGAGGCTTCGGCCGGAGGCGCCCCGACATCGCGGTGACGGTGCTGCGCCTGGCGAACGTGCTCGGCCCGCGAGTGGACAGCCCGCTCGCGCGGTACCTCGACCTTCCGCTGGTCCCGACGGTCCTCGGCTTCGACCCACGGATTCAGCTGCTGCACTCCGACGACGCGATGGCGGTACTCCTGAAGGCCACCCGGGAGACCCACGCCGGCACCTTCAATGTGGCCGGGGACGGCGTGCTCCTGCTCTCGCAGGCGATCCGGCGGGCCGGGCGGCCGGCGCTGCCGGTGCCCTTCCCCGCGATCGGGTCGTTGGGCAACATCGCCCGCCGGCTGCGGCTCGTCGACTTCTCCTCCGAGCAGCTCGGGTTCCTCGCGCACGGGCGCGCGGTGGACACCACCAAGCTCAAAGAGGTGTTCGGATACGTTCCTCAGTACACGACCGTCGCGACGTTCGACAGTTTCGTCCAGGACCGCGGACTGCGGTTCACCATCGACCACGAGCTGGTCTCGCGGGTGGAGCACGGCCTTCAGGGCGTGCTCGCCCGACGCCGGCTGCTCGGCACGTCCTGATGGGCGAGCGGGACACCAGCTCGCGGAGAGGGGCCGACGTGCCGATGCCACCGGATGGACGCGCCGGTCCCCGGGGGGCGGCCGGTCCGCCGCCGCCGCGACCCGAGGGGACCAGGCGCTCGCCCAACGGGACGAGCGCGCGCGCGACCGGCGCCGCGAGTCGGACGGTCCGGCCTGGTTCCGGACGATCCGGTTCCAGCCGGGCCGGCACCGGCAGCCAGCGCGAGCCCGGAACACGGGCGGGCCTCGACGGCCTCGATGACCTGGCCGCCCTCCCCGGCCGGGAAGGTGCCGGTGCTCTGAACGGCTCGAGCGGCCCGAACGGCGCCGACCATCCAGGCGGTGCTGACGCCGCCGGCCGTTCTCGCGGTGCCGACAGTGCCGACGGTGCCGACCGTTCACGTGATGCGGGCGGTCCGGGCAGTGCCGGTGCCGGCACCGGCACCGCCCCTGGCGGCAAGGCGGGCCCTGGTAGCGGCGCGGATCCTGGTGGCGAGGCGGTCGGGCCACCGGCCGAGCCGGTCGCGGACGCCGGTGAGCTGGAGCGGGTGCTCGCCGAGCTGCTCGCCTTCCTGCGGCGCCGCATCACCGGGGACTACACGGTGGACGAGCACGGCTTCGACCCCGACCTGACCGAGCACATCGTGGCGCCGCTGCTACGCCCGATCTACCGGAGCTATTTCCGGGTCGAGACCCGGGGCCTGGAGAACATTCCGGACAAGGGCGGGGCGCTCGTCGTCTCGAACCACTCGGGGACGGTACCCCTCGACGCGCTGATGACCGCCCTGGCGATTCTCGACCACCACCCGGCCCACCGTCACCTGCGGATGCTGGCCGCGGACCTGGTGTTCGCCCTGCCGTTCCTCGCGCCGTTGGCCCGCAAGACCGGCAACACCCTCGCCTGCCAGGCGGACGCCGAGCGTCTGCTGGGAGCGGGGCATCTGGTCGGGGTGTGGCCGGAGGGCTTCAAGGGCATCGGCAAGCCGTTCAGCGACCGCTACAAGCTCCAGCGGTTCGGTCGCGGCGGGTTCGTCTCCGCGGCGCTGCGCACCGGGGTGCCGATCGTCCCGTGCACGGTCGTGGGCGCCGAGGAGATCTACCCGATGGTCGGCAACGCCAGGACGCTGGCGCGGCTGCTGGGGCTGCCCTACCTCCCGATCACGCCGACCTTCCCCTGGCTGGGGCTGCTGGGGCTCGTCCCGCTGCCGAGCAAGTGGATCATTGAGTTCGGTGAGCCGGTGGACACCACCGAGTACACGCAGGCCGCGGCCGAGGACCCGATGCTCGTCTTCGAGCTCACCGACCGCATCCGCGAGACGATCCAGCACACGCTGTACGGCCTGCTGATGCAGCGCCGCTCGGTGTTCTTCTGATCGCCGCGGCCCGACGGGCCTCCGTCGGGCCCGCGTCATCCTGACCGTCAGGTTCCGCCGTAGCGGCGGCGCAGCGCCATGCCGGCAGCGACGCCGCCGCCGAGGGCACCGATCCCGGCGGCCGTCGGAATGCCGATCTTGGCTGCCTTGCGTGCCGTCCGGAAGTCCTTGATCAGCCAGCCGCGCTCCTTGGCGACGGCGCGCAGGTCCGGGTCCGGGTTGATGGCCACGGGATGGCCGACGAGGGAGAGCATCGGCAGGTCGTTCACCGAGTCGGAGTAGGCCCAGCAGCGGGACAGGTCGAGGCCCTCCCGTTCGGCCAGCGCCTGCACGGCCGCGCCCTTGGCCGGCCCGTGTAGCGGCTCCCCGACGAGGTGCCCGGTGTACTTGCCGTCCGCCACCTCGCTGACGGTACCCAGCGCGCCGGTGAGGCTCAGCCGGCGGGCGATGATCGAGGCGAGTTCCACCGGGGTGGCGGTGACCAGCCAGACCCGCTGCCCGGCGTCGAGGTGCTGCTGGGCCAGGGCGTGGGTGCCCGAGTAGATCTGCTGGGCCATCCGCTCGTCGTAGATCTCCTCGCCGTAACGGACGATGTCCGTCACGCTGCGTCCGGCGACGAACGCCAGGGCCGCCTCCCGGGCGTCCCGCATCCCGTTCGGGTCCTCCAGGCCGCGCAGCCGGTAGCTGACGTGCTGCCAGCCGAACTTCAGCAGGTCACGGGAGTCGAAGAAGTCGCGGGCGGCCAGCCCGCGGGCGAAGTAGAAGATGGACGCGCCGGCCATCATCGTGTTGTCGACGTCGAAGAAGGCAGCGGCGGACTCGTCCGGCGGGGCCTTGGCCACTTCCTCGGCAGCCACCTTCAGCGCGGCCGTCGCCGCCGCCTCCGCGGCCTCGCGGCCACCCAGGTGATCCTTGCGTCGTCGCACTCTCATGGTCATCTCCGTGCCGGTCCGGTCGCCGTCGCCGGTGGCCGACCGGCCCGGTCCTGGCCACGCCCGCCGACATCCGGAGCGAATCTGGTTGCCCGGCCGCGTCGAGTGCCGCGCCGTGTGGTCAGCCTACGACCCGTGGCGCCGCCGGGACCGCATGGTGGGCCATCCGCGGTCAGTCGGCGCGAACAGTCAGTCGATGCGAACAGTCAGTCGATGCGAACAGTCAGTCGACGCGAATGGTCTCAGCTGGTGCGAATGGTCAGCCGATGTGGCTGGTCAGCCGATGTGGCTGGTCAGTCGGTGCGCGCCGTGGGCAGATGTCGGGCCAGCGTCCGCACGGCCCGTAGCTGCAGCGCACGCACCGCGCCCTCCTTCTTGTTCATCGCCCGCGCGGTCTCCCGGACGGACAGCCCCTCGAGGAACCGCAGCGTCACGCACTCCCGCTGCTCCGGCCCGAGTGTTCCCAGCGCCTCGAGCACCTCGCGGATGTCCAGCGCGGCCAGCACCGCGTCCTCCGGGCCGGGAACGGCGGCGCCCGCGCCCGGGTGGCCGTCCGCGGCCGCGAGCAGGTCGGCGGTCGGGAACTCCAGCCGGGCCCGGCCCGAGCGGGCGAGGTCCACGATGTGGTTGCGGGCGATGGTGACCAGCCAGGCCCCGATGTCGCGGCCCTGCCACTCGAAGGTCGAGATCCGGGTCAGCGCCCGTAGGAACGTCTCGGAGACCACGTCCTCGGCCACCGCGCGGTTGCCGCCGACGCGGTAGTAGGCGTAGCGGTAGAGGAACTCGGCGTACCGGTCGTAGATGAGGCCGAAGGCCTCCCGCTCCCCGCGGATCGCCCGACCGACGAGATCGGCGTCCCTGCGCGGGTCGGGCATGCCCAGACCGTCCGCGGGACCGTCGGTGAAGGGACGGATGTCCTCCGTGTGCGGCCCGACCGGCTCGACCCGGATGGAGTGAGCGGTCGCCGTCCGGGCGGTGGCCATCGCGGCGCCCAGCAGCACCGGGAGCACGCCGAGCAGCCCTGCCCGGCGGGCGCGGGCGATCTCCGCGCGCAGGGTGGCGACGCCGACGGCCAGCGGGTCGTCGAACTGGGACGGCGCCGCCGCGGCAGGAGCCCACCGCGCCGCGGCCGGAGTGAGGCCCCGGCGCGCCGCCGCCGGGGCGAAGGTCGACCGCGCCGCGGCCGGGGCGAGTGTCCACCGTGGCGCCGCCGGTCCCGCGGGCAGGGTGGCCGGTGCCGCGGGCAGGCGCATGCGGGCTCCCGAACATGGACGTCGCGGGCGGTCGCGATCTTCGCGGGCGAGGGGCGGGGCCGGGTCACTGCCGTGGTGCTCTGGTGACCTGCCGTCGTGTCGCGGTTACCTGGTGTGTTGGCGTGGTGGCGCGTAGTACTTCGGTGCCGGCCGCGGTACGGAGGATGGTCGGACAACGACTCCACCATAGTCGCCGAGTAGCTGGCTGTAGCCGGTTGGCTGACGGTGGGGACCGGGAACCGTACCGTGAGCCCGGTTACCGGCGACCGTCGGGGCGGCCTCGCAGGGGCGGTATCCCTGCTGTGGCGGGGGACTATCGTCGATGAGATGACCGAGGTCGCCGCCGGGACGTCCGGGCCCAACCGCGAACAGGGCCCCCAAGGGGCCACATCGACTCCCGCGCATGTCGCCGGTGACCACGTCACCGCCGACAGCCCCGCCGGTGACGGTGCCGCCGGTAGTCGTGCCGCCGGTGACGGCGCCGCCGGGGGCGAGGTGCCCGGCGTCCGGATCACCCTGCTCACCCGGGTGGGCTGCCACCTGTGCGACGACGCGCGCCAGGTGATCGAGCGGGTGAGCGCCGATGTCGGGGCCGGCTGGCGGGAGCTCGACGTCGACGCCGACCCGCGCACGGCGGACACCTACGGCGACCGGGTCCCGGTGATCCTGGTCGACGGCCGGGAGCACGGCTACTGGCGGGTGGAGGAGCAGCGGCTGCGGCGCGCGCTCGCCGGCGACCGGTGGTCCTGGCTGACCGGCAGGTCCGGTGGCTCAGGCCGGTCCGGCAGGAGCCCCGCATCGGGAACTTCGTGAATCCCTTCACGAAGTCGTAGACTCGACGGGTCCGCAGATGCGGTCGTCGGTCGCGGTGACCGCCGGGTCGGGCGCGCCCGTTCGGCCCGCACCGGCCTCCGGGCCGGCTTCGCGGCCGCCGTTGAGGCCGGCTTCGAGGTCGGAATCAGGACCGGCCCAGAGGTCGGCATCGGGCGGTAGTGCCGCCGGCCCGCACTGTCGAGCAACGTCGGGAGCCGCGGATGGGTCAACCTCGGCGGGGTGCCGGGCGGGTACCGGGGCGGTCGCCGGTGCCCGAGGCGACAGTGGCCAGGTTGCCCCTCTACCTCCGTGTGCTGACGGCGCTCGGCGAGCGCGGCGTGCACACGGTGTCCTCGGACACGCTCGCCGCGACCGCCGGCGTGACGTCGGCGAAGGTACGCAAGGACCTCTCCCAGCTCGGCTCGTACGGCACGCGCGGAGTCGGGTACGACGTGGGTGTGCTCCTTGAGTGCATATCGGCCGAGCTCGGCCTGACCGAAGACCGCTCGGTCGTCCTCGTTGGCGTGGGTAACCTCGGGCATGCACTTGCCGGATACGGCGGCTTCCATGCCCGAGGGTTCCGCATCGCGGCATTGGTGGACGCCGATCCGTCCAGGGTGGGTGAGCGGGTCGGTGAGGTCGTCGTTCGCCCGGTCGACGAGCTGGAGGCGGTCATCGAGGACTGCCAGGTGACCATCGGCGTGATCTCCACGCCGGCGGCCGCGGCGCAGAGCGTCTGCGACCGCCTCGTGGCAGCGGGCGTGACCAGCATCCTGAACTTCGCCCCCACGGTGCTTTCGGTGCCCGAGGGAGTGGATGTGCGTAAGGTCGACCTTGCCCTGGAACTGCAGATTCTCTCCTTTCACGAAGCGCGTAAACGTCCGTCGCCAGGCCGGGCCCCCGGCGCGGGGGGCGTGGTGGTCGGCGATCAGCCGGGGTCGGGCGGATTCGTGGATGACGAGGCTGGTGAGGTCGTGCGGATGACCCGTCGGATGGTGCCACCGTCACCCTTGGCGCAGCCTTCACCGCTGGCGCAGCCGGTGGCGCGGCAGTCGCGGGCGGCGCGGGCGGCGCAGGCGCCGGAGGCGGCACGGATGGCGCAGGCGCCGGAGGTGCCGATGCCGGCCGCCACTCACGGGGGTGAGGCGGAGTGAGCCTGCTCGCGGTGGGCCTGAACCACCGGACGGCCCCGACCTCGCTGCTCGAGCTCGCCGCGGTCTCCGCCGACGACGCGCCGAAGGTGCTGCACGATCTCGTCGCGGCGGATCATCTCAGCGAGGCGGTGCTGCTCTCCACCTGCAACCGCACCGAGATCTACGCCGAGGTGGAGACCTTCCACGGCGGCCTGGCCGACATCTCCGACCAGCTGAGCCGCGTGTGCGGGGTACCGCTGACCGATCTCGCCTCGCACCTGTACGTCCACCATGAGGCCCGCGCCGTCAGCCACCTCTTCTCGGTGGTCTGCGGCCTCGACTCGATGCTGGTCGGCGAGACGCAGATCCTCGGCCAGGTCCGCGCCGCGTTCCGGCTGGCCCAGTCTGCCGAGGTGACCAGCGGCACGCTCGCCAACCTGTTCCAGACCGCGCTGCGGGTCGGCAAGCGGGCCCACACCGAGACCTCCATCGACGCCGCGGGGGCCTCGATCGTCTCGGTCGGCGTCCGGATGGCCGCCTTCGACCTGCAGGCCCGCCGGCCGGACATGCTCGTCGCGCCCGTCGCGTCCCCCGGATGCGACCCGGGTGACGCGGTGGAGGCGCTGCTGCGCCCCGAGCTGACGGCCCCGGTCGAGGTGACGGGCCCCGCCCCGCTCGCCGGGGCCCGGGTGCTGATCATCGGGGCCGGCGCGGTCGGTTCGCTGGCGGCCCAGACCGTGCGCCGGGCCGGCGCCGGTGACGTCGTCGTCGCGAACCGGACGGCGGCCCGCGCGGCCCGGGTCGCCGATCTGCACGACGCCCGCGCGGTCGGGCTGGCCGAGATCGCCCACGAGGTCGGCCGCGCGGATCTCGTGATCTCGTCGACCGGAGCCTCCGGGCTCGTCGTCGGCCACGACGTGGTGCGCGCCTCGCTGGCGGGCCGCGGCGCCCGGCCGCTGGTCTTCCTCGACCTCGCGCTGCCGCGCGACATCGACCCGGCGGTGCGCGAGCTCCCCGGGGTGACCCTGATCGACATCGAGGCCCTGCGGGTCGCCCTGGACGGGGCGCAGGTGGCCCATGACGTGGAGGCCGTCCGGGCCCTCGTGACCACCGAGGTGGCCGGGTTCCTCGACCGGCGGCGTGCCGAGCGGGTCGCCCCGACCGTGGTGGCGCTGCGGGCCCACGCGGCGGCGGTGGTGCGCGACGAGCTGGACCGGCTGCGCACCCGCCTGCCCGACCTTGACAACCGTGAGTGGGACATGGTCTCCGGCACTGTGCGGCGGGTCGTCGACAAGCTGCTGCACGCGCCCACGGTGCGCGTCCAGCAGCTCGCCGAGGCGCCTGGCGGTGACTCCTACGCCGAGGCCCTGCGCGAGCTCTTCGACCTGCCGCGTGACGTGCCGGCCATCGTCTCCGCCCCTGATCTGGATCTGGTGGAGAGAACGTGACAGTGACCCGAGGGCCCGAGGCACGAGCACACGCGCTCCTGGCGCGCCGGCCGCTGCGACTGGGCACCCGGCGTTCCGCGTTGGCGCGGGCCCAGTCCGAGAAAGTGGCCGAGACGCTGCGGACCCGGCTGAGTCGGCCCGTGGAACTCGTCCCGATCGTTACCGCGGGTGATCAGTCGCAGGTGGCGATCACCCAGATCGGTGGAACGGGCGTCTTTGTCAGCGCGCTGCGTGACGCCCTGCTCGCCGGTGAGATCGACCTCGCCGTCCACTCGCTCAAGGACCTGCCGACGGCCACCCCGGACGGACTCGTCCTGGCCGCCGTCCCGCGCCGGGCCGACACCCGGGACGTCCTCGTCTCGCCCAGCGGCCGGCGCCTGAGCGAGCTGGGTCCGGGCGCGCGGGTCGGGACGGGGTCGCCGCGGCGGGCCGCCCAGCTGCTCGCGCTCGGCCACGGCTTCGAGGTCGTCCCGATCCGCGGCAACGTCGACACCCGGATCAAGAAGGCCATCGACGGCGAGGTGGATGCGGTGGTGCTCGCGCACGCCGGCCTCGACCGCCTCGACCGCCTCGACGCGGTCACCGAGATCATCTCACCCGAGATGATGCTGCCCGCTCCCGGGCAGGGCGCGCTGGCGATCGAGTGCGTGCGCACCCCGGCCGGCGGCGGACCAGCCCACGACCAGACCGGACCAGAAGCGGGCCGGGGCTTCGATGAGGGACTCGCGGAGCTGCTACGGTTTGTGCTCGACGACGCAACGTCCTCCGTCGCGGTCCGAGCCGAGCGTGCCTTCCTGGCGGGCATCGAGGCCGGTTGTACCGCTCCGGTAGGTGCTCTGGCCCACGTGCTTCCGGGTACCGACGCACGCCCGGTCGCGGGCGGTGACGATGCGCCCGCCGTGGGTGAGATCCGCCTGCGGGCGGTGGTCGCCGCGCCGGATGGAGGCAGGGTCCTGCGGCGCGAGCTCACCGGTTCTGCCGTCGACCCGGAGGCGCTCGGGCAGCGCCTCGCGGACGAGCTGTTGTCCGCCGGAGCACACACGCTGATGGGAACAAGCTGAGCATGGCCACCCGACGTACCAAGAAGCCCGTGTCCCCGGTCGCGCTTGTGGGCGCCGGTCCCCGTGATCCGGGGCTGCTCACGGTCCTCGCCGTGGAGACTCTCACCGCTGCCGACGTGGTGGTCGCCGACCCGGACGTACCGTCCGAGGTGGTCGAGTCGCTGTCGGCCGAGGTGCTGCGGATCGGTGACCTCGACGCCCCGAAGCCGGTGCGGGACGCGGAGGCCGCGACCGCCGCGGTCGTCAGCCGGGCACGGGCCGGGGACAAGGTCGTCCGGCTCTACGCCTCGGACCCGTGGCTGACCCGGATCGGCGCGGCGGACGCGCAGTCGCTGGCCAAGGCCAAGATCCCCTACCGGGTGGTTCCCGGTGTCTCGACCTCCGCCGCGGTCGCGACCTACGCCGGTGTCGCGCCGGGCAGCCCGGTCACCTTCGCCAGCACGTCGGGTGTCTTCTCGTCCTCGGGTTCGGTCGCCTCGGCCTCACCGTTCGGCGTCGGCGACCCGGTCGGCCCGCTCACCCCGCCCCCCTTCGGGACGTCCCGCCTCGGCGGCCGGTCGATGCCGAGCCTCGGCGGCGGCCCGCTGGGCGTGGGCGGCGGCTTCGGCGCGCCCCTCGGCCTGGGCACGCCTACCGGCTTCGGTGGTCTCGGCGTGCCCACCACACCGGGCGACGTCGACTGGGGCGCGCTCGCGCAGGCCCCCGGCACGCTGATCGTCACCGCCGGCCCCACCGAGATCGGCAAGGTGGCGACCGCGCTGGTCGAGCACGGCCGCGCCGGTGACACCCCCGTCGCGGTCACCGTCGACGGCACGACCACCGACCAGCGCACCGTCACCTCGACCCTCGACCGGATCGAGGCCGACGTCGCGCCGATGCTCAACGCCACCGCGAACCCGCCGAACGAGGTCATCATCTCCGTCGGCCCGGTCGTCGCGACCCGGGCGAAGCTGTCCTGGTGGGAGACCCGCGCCCTGTTCGGCTGGACGGTGCTGGTGCCCCGGACGAAGGAGCAGGCGGCGATCCTCTCCGACTCGCTGCGCGCCCACGGGGCGAGTCCGCTGGAGGTGCCGACGATCGCCGTCGAGCCGCCGCGGACGGCCGCGCCGATGGAGCGCGCCATCACCGGGCTGGTCTCCGGCCGCTACCAGTGGGTCGCCTTCACCTCGGTGAACGCCGTCAAGGCGGTGCAGGAGAAGGTCGAGGAGCGCAGCCTGGACGCCCGCGCCTTCGCCGGCGTCAAGGTCGCCGCGATCGGCGAGGCCACCGCGGACGCGCTGCGCGCCTTCGGTATCCGCCCCGACCTGGTGCCCGCCGGCCAGCAGTCCAGCGAGGGCCTGCTCGAGGACTGGCCCGAGTTCGACGAGTCGCTCGACCTGCTCGACCGGGTTCTCCTGCCGCGCGCCGACATCGCCACCGACACCCTCGTCGCCGGCGTCAAGGACCGCGGCTGGCAGGTGGACGACGTCACCGCCTACCGGACGGTGCGCGCCGCGCCGCCGCCCGCGCCGATCCGCGAGGCCCTCAAGGGCGGCCGGGTCGACGCGGTGGTCTTCACCTCCTCCTCCACGGTGCGCAACCTGGTCGGAATCGCCGGCAAGCCCCACGAGACCACCGTCATCGCGGTGATCGGCCCGGCGACGGCCGCGACCGCCCAGGAGCTCGGCCTGCGGGTGGACGTCCAGGCGACCGAGGCGTCGATCCCGTCGCTCGTCGCGTCGCTGGCGGAGTTCGCCGCCGAGCACCGCGAGGAGCTCGGCAAGGTCGGCCCGCTCGCCGCCAGGCTGCCCAAGCCGCGCCGGGGTTCCCGGCGGTGATCGCGGGGCCCGGGCGGTCGGCCGTCGGTTTCCCCGTGGCGCGCCCGCGGCGGCTGCGCCGCGGGGCCGCGCTGCGGCGGATGGTGGCCGACGTCCGGCTGCATCCCGCCGACCTCATCCTGCCGATGTTCGTCCGGGAGGGTGTGCCCGAGCCGGTCCCGATCTCCTCGATGCCCGGCGTCGTGCAGCACACCCGTTCCTCGCTGCGCAAGGCGGCGGCCGAGGCGGCCGCGGCCGGCGTCGGCGGCATCATCCTGTTCGGCGTGCCCGAGCACAAGGACGCCCGCGGCTCGTCCGCCGACGACCCGGCCGGCATCGTCCAGCTTGCCATCGCCGACCTCGTGTCCGAGGTCGGCGGCGACACGGTGATCATGGCCGACCTCTGCCTGGACGAGTACACCGACCACGGTCACTGCGGCCTGCTCACGGCCACGGGCGAGGTCGACAACGACGCGACCCTCGTCCGCTACGGCGAGATCGCGCTGGCCCAGGCCGCCGCCGGCGTCGAGATGATCGCCCCCAGCGGCATGATGGACGGCCAGGTCGCGGCGATCCGCACCGCGCTGGACGGCGGTGGCCACACCGACATCCCGATCATGGCCTACTCGGCGAAGTACGCCTCGGCCTTCTACGGCCCGTTCCGGGAGGCCGCCCTGTGCGCCCCCCAGTTCGGCGACCGGGCCGGCTACCAGCAGGATCCAGCCCGCTCGGCCGGTGAGGCGCTGCGCGAGGTGGAGCTGGACCTGGCCGAGGGCGCGGACGCCGTGATGGTGAAGCCCGCCCTGGCCTACCTGGACGTCCTGCGCGCGGTCGCCGACTCCGTGGACGTCCCGGTCGCCGCCTACCAGGTCTCCGGCGAGTACGCGATGGTCGAGGCCGCCGCGGCCAACGGGTGGCTCGACCGCGACCGGGTCATCATGGAGACGCTTACCGCCATCCACCGGGCGGGAGCCGACATCATCCTCACCTACTGGGCGGCCGAGGTCGCGGAGCGGCTGGCCTCCCGCCGCTAGCCTCCCCGCCACCAGCCTCCGGCCGCCGCCAGGTTCGGGCCGCGGCCGGGGGCGTTGGTCAGAGGCGGCCGGTCAGGGTGTAGCCGGCCTCCTCGACGGCGGCCTGGACGGCCGCGTCGTCCAGCTCGCCGGTGCTCGTCACGGCCACCCGGCCACTGGGAGCGTCGGCGTCCACGGACGTCACCACAGGCAGCCGCGAGATCTCCTCGCTGACCGCCGCGGCGCAGTGCCCGCAGGTCATCCCGGTGACGCTGTAAGTGGTCACGATGCTGGTGACGGACATGGCGACGCCTCCTCGCGATGCTTTCGTCCGAACGGTTCCCGATACCCACCGAACCCTACGTCCATACCCTCCCCCCGTAGGGTTCTCCGCCGCGTCACACGGACCACAAGGAAAACGGCAAGCACCACCCCACCCCACCACCCCACCGCGGCCCAAACCTCGACTCAGGTTTAGCGTGGCGGGTGAATGAGTCCATGGACTCATTCACCCGCCACACATCGGGCCGCCCGGCCTGACCGGAGGCCGGTTTGGTCAGAGGGAGCGTTGGTAGGCGCGGAAGGCCTGGGTGGCCAGGGCGGTGGCGGTCAGGGCGGTGGCGGTCAGGGCGGCCACCCGCCAGCCGGCCAGCGCCCAGTTCGGGTCGGCGGCGATGGTCTCGCGCGCCGCCGAGACGGCCCAGTCCAGTGGGTTCGCGAGCGCGATCGGCCGGATCCAGCCGGGCAGCAGGTCGCGGGACATCATCGCTGTCGAGAGGAAGGTCAGCGGCAGCGCGAGGAAGTTGGTCGCCGCGACCAGTGACTCCTCACGGCGGACGAGCAGCGCCAGCGCCATGGACAGCGCGGCGACCACGGTGCCGAGCGCGATCGCGACCAGGACCAGCACGAGCAGTCCGACGGCACCGCCCCCGTAGTCGGTTCCCAGCGCCCAGCCGAGCAGCAGGATGATCACCGTCTGGACGGTCGTCAGCAGGGCCTGGTAGGCAAGACAGCCACCGATGATCGCCCAGCGGCTGGCCGGGGCGGCGAGGATCCGGTCCATGACCCCGCGCTCCATGTCCGTGATGAAGCCCATCCCGGCCCAGCCGGCGCTGAAGAACGCCGACATCATCACAACGCCCGGTGTCAGGTAGTCGAAGTAGGAGCCGTCGCCGAATCCGGGTATGTCCGCGACTCCGCGGAACAGCGACCCGAAGAGCGGCAGCCACACCACGGCCTGGACCAGGCTGATCGACAGGTAGGCCGGCTGGCGCAGCAGCGCGCGCACGTTGCGCACGAAGAACGCGGCGAGCTGCCCGCGCCCGGACACGCGGGCCGGCCTGGCGCTCCCCGCCGCCGGTCCCGGCAGCACGGAGCTGCTCATCGGACGTCCCCCTGCCCGGTGCCCGAACCGTGCTCGCCTGCCGTGCCCGGCTGGCCTGCCGTGCCCAGTGTGCGTGGGGTGTCCGGCGTAGGCGGGGTGTCCGGAGGGTTCGCGGCGGCGTCCGGATCCCCGGAACGGGCTTCGGGCCGCATGCGGCGCCCCACGTGGCGCAGGTAGACGTCGTCCAGGGAGGGCCTGGCGATCGTCGCCGACGCCACCGCCAGCCCGGCGCCGTCCAGCGCCGCGATGACCGCCGGCAGGGTCGCGGCGCCGCCGGACACCCGGCTGCGTACCTGTCGGCCCTCGACGGCCACGTCCAGCACTCCGGGGACGGCGGCGAGGAGCTCACGAATCCGGGCCGCCTGCTCGGCGCCCTCGTGCGTCCGGTCGCCCTCCGGGTGGGCGGCGAGCTCGAGGTTCACCGAGTCACCGCGCAGCTCGCTGCGCAACGTGTCGGGACTGCCCTCGACGACCACGCGCCCACCCTCGACGATCGCGACCCTGGCTGCGAGGCGGTCGGCCTCCTCGAGGTAATGCGTGGTCAGCAGGATGGTCAGCCCGTCGGCGGTGAGGTCGGCGATCTCCCGCCACATGGCCGACCGGGCCTGTGGATCCAGGCCCGTCGTCGGTTCGTCGAGGAACAGGACGGACGGACGGTGGACGAGGCCGACGGCGACGTCCAGCCGGCGCAGCATCCCCCCGGAGTAGGTGCGGGCGAGCCGGTCGGCAGCGGCGCCGAGGTCGAAACGGTCGAGGAGCTCGTCGACCCGGCGGGTCAGCCGGGGGCCGCCCAGCCCGTAAAGGCGGCCCTGTAGCCAGAGGTTCTCCCGGCCGGTGGCGTCCAGATCCGTGCCGGATTTCTGGGTGACCAGGCCGATCGACCGGCGTACCAGGCCGGGATCGCGGCGGACGTCGTAGCCGGCGACGCTGGCCGTGCCCGAGTCCGCGCGGGACAGCGTGCTCAGGATTTTGACGGTGGTCGACTTGCCGGCCCCGTTCGGCCCGAGCAGGCCGAACACTGTTCCCGCCGGAACCGTGAAGCCGATGCCGGCCAGGGCCGGGACGGGCTGGGCCCCGCGTCCTCGGCCGGGGTACGACTTACGCAGGTCGGCGACAGTTATCGCCGCGGTCGGGTCGGGCGGGCTCGCGTGCCGCCGGTGTCCCTGCCGCCCGTGCCTGGGCTGCTGGCCCGCGTCCCGTGTTTCTGTGCTGCTTGGTACCGATTACTCGCCGCCGAGTATCAGGGTTCGGATGGCTGAAGGTCAACCGCCGTTCCTGGGATAGCGGGGAGTCGGGCCGGTGGCCCGTGTGGGGAAGGTCGCCTAGGACAACCGCGCCTATCGATCATCGGTGCGGGCGGAGGCACCCCGGGCCCGGTTCCGGCATTATCAGGACATCCACCGGGCCCGCAAGGTCCGCCGGGCGCCCGTCGAGTTCGCGGCGGGGCATACCATCGTCCCTGGCGGCCAAGCAAGACCCGGGCAGATGAAGGATTAGGGTCTGGTTCGTCCCCGGCGCGCAGGTGCCGGTTCGGGACGAAAGTTGGTAACCGGAGCCGCCGCCGGTGGGCGGCCGGGGCAGACCCCCGTCCGCCGGCGGCCTCGGTCGGTGCCGACCGCTCCGGCCCCGCGCCCGCTCCCGCTCTTGGTGCCGGATCCGCGGCAGCGCCCGCGCCGGGCGCGGGCTCGCGGCGAGACCTGCGAGGATCGGGGGCATGGTGGTTCCGTCTACCGCACCCGCATCCGATGATCTCTTCCGGCGGGCCCAGCGGGTCGTCCCCGGCGGGGTGAACTCGCCGGTGCGTGCCTTCCGCGCCGTCGGGGGCACTCCCCGCTTCATGACCTCCGGGTCCGGCCCGCGGCTCGTCGACGCCGACGGCCGCACCTACGTGGACCTTGTGTGCTCCTGGGGTCCGATGATCCTGGGCCACGCCCATCCCGACGTGGTCCAGGCGATCACGGCGGCCGCGGCCCGGGGCACCAGCTTCGGTACGCCCACCCCCGGCGAGGTGGAGCTCGCGGAGCTCATCGTCGAGCGGGTGGCCCCGGTCGAACAGGTGCGCCTGGTGAACTCCGGCACCGAGGCGACGATGAGCGCGATCCGGCTGGCCCGGGGGTTCACCGGACGTCCCACGATCGTCAAGTTCGCGGGCTGCTACCACGGGCACGTCGACGCGCTGCTCGCGGCGGCCGGCTCCGGGGTGGCGACCCTCGGCCTGCCCGACACCCCGGGCGTCACCGGCGCGGCGACCGCCGACACGATCGTCCTGCCCTACAACGATCTCGCCCTGGTCGAGGCGACCTTCGCCGAGCGCGGCGACACGATCGCGGCGGTCATCACCGAGTCCGTCGCGGCGAACATGGGGGTCGTCCCGCCGCTGCCCGGTTTCAACGCCGGCCTGCGGCGCCTGTGCGACGCCCACGGCGCCCTGCTGGTGTTCGACGAGGTGATGACGGGGTTCCGCGTCTCCCGCACCGGCTGGTGGGGCCTGGAGGGCGCCGTGGAGGGCTGGGTGCCCGACCTGTTCACCTTCGGCAAGGTGATGGGCGGCGGCCTGCCGGCCGCGGCCTTCGGTGGCCGGGCGGACGTGATGGCCCGACTGGCCCCCGCCGGCCCCGTCTACCAGGCCGGGACGCTCTCCGGGAACCCGCTCGCGGTGGCCGCCGGGCTCGCCACGCTGCGCGCCTGCACCGACGAGGTCTACGCGACGGTCGACGCGCGCGCCGCCGACGTCGCCGGCATCGTCTCCACCGCCCTGAACGAGCAGGGCGTCCCGCACCTGCTCAACAGCGCTGGGTCGCTGTTCAGCGTGTTCTTCACCGACGCGACGACGGTCATCGACTACGCCGGCGCGAAGCGGCAGGCGAGCGAGCGCTATGCCGCCTTCTTCCACACCATGCTCGACGCGGGGGTCTACCTTCCGCCGTCGGCCTTCGAGGCGTGGTTCGTCTCGGCGGCGCACGACGACGAGGCGGTCGAACGGATAGCCGCGGCGGCACCGGCGGCCGCCCGGGCCGCGGCGGCGGTGGCGGTGGGCGCGGCGGTCGCGGTCGGCGGGGGGGCCGTGTGAGCGGGCCGGAGGTCACGACCGTGCACCTCGTCCGGCACGGCGAGGTGTTCAACCCGAGCAAGGTGCTCTACGGCCGGCTGCCCGGCTACCGGCTCTCCGAGACCGGCGAGCGGCAAGCCAAGATCACCGCCGAGTACCTGGCCGGCTTCGATGTCGCCGCGGTGGTGGCGAGCCCGCTGGACCGGGCGCAGCAGACGGCCACCCCGATCGCGGCGGCGCACGGCGTGCCGCTGCAGGTCGACCCGCGGCTGATCGAGAGCCGCAACGCGTTCGAGGGCAGGACCTTCGAGGCGGGCCCCGCGGTGTTCCGCTATCCGGCGATGTGGAAGCTGCTGCGTAACCCGCTGACGCCGTCCTGGGGCGAGCCGTACACGGAGATCGCCGGGCGCATGCTCGGCAGCGTCGCCGAGTGGCGGGACGCCCATCGGGGCCGGCACGTCGTCCTGGTCAGCCACCAGCTTCCGGTGTGGATCGCCCGGCGCGCGCTGGAGGAGCAGCACCTGTGGCACCGCCCGGACCGGCGGCAGTGCGCGCTGGCGAGCGTCACCTCGGCCGTCTACGTGGCCGGGGAGCTCCTCCGGGTGGAGTACAGCGAGCCCAACGGGCCCACCGCCAACGCGCCCGGCTCCGTGGGCGCGTGAGGGCCGGCCCCCACCGCGTCGGATGATCCATCCAGCCCTGCGCCTCCTGCGGTGCCCCGTCTGCGCGGCGCCCCTGGCCGACCCGGCGGGTGCCGTGCGGTGCGCCGCGGGGCACTCCTTCGACGTCGAACGGTCCGGCTACCTGAACCTGCGTACGGGCCGGGCCCGCCGGGTGTCCGGGGACACCGCCGAGATGGTCCAGGCCCGGGTCGACTTCCTCGGGGGTGGCCACTACGCGCCGCTCACCGCCCGCCTGGTCCAACTTGCCGCGGCCCGAACGGGGGGCGGGCGGACACCGGCCGATGCTCCGCCAGCCGATCACCCGGCGGTCAGTGATCCGGCGGCCGGTGCTCCCGAGCTCGTGCTGGAGATCGGCGCCGGCACCGCCCACCACCTCGCGGCCGTCGTGGACGCGGGGCCGCGGCGGCTCGGGATCGCCGTCGACGTGTCGAAGTACGCGCTGCGCCGCGCGGCACGGGTCCATCCGCGAATCGGTGCCGTGGCCTTCGACGTGGCCGACCGCTGGCCGCTGCCCGACGCGTCCGTCGACGTCCTGCTGGACGTCTTCGCGCCGCGCAACCTCGCGGAGATGCGCCGGCTGCTGCGGCCGGGGGGCACGCTGCTCCTGGTCACACCCGGAGAGGGGCACCTCGCGGAGCTGCGGGAGCCACTCGGGCTCGTCGGCGTCCAGCCGGGCAAGCGGGCACGGCTGGCGGACGAACTTTCCGGCCGGTTCGCCCAGCTCTCCTGGGAAACGTTGACCCGTACCCTCCAGCTCGGCGTGGACGAGGTCGTCGACGTGGCTCTCATGGGCCCCACCGGGCATCACACGGGCGCGCCCGAGCTGCGCCGGCGCCTGGCCGCGGTGTGGCCCCCCGGCCGGGCCGCGATGGACGTCACCGCCTCCTTCGTCATCGACCGCGCGCAGGCGCCCGAGGCCTGACCTGTGGCGGGCCGGCGTTGCCGGAACCGGCGTTGCCGGCACAGCCGGCCCGGTGTGCGGTCCCGGTGTGCCGGCCGGGCTGGAGCGCCTGGATCGCGTCAGTGCCACGGGGCCGAGTCGAAGGTCCTGGGACGGACGTCCGGGGCCTGTGCGGCCAAGCCCTGACGCGTGCGGCTCACGGGGCACCTACTCTGGAGGGCGTAGTTCTACGGTTGGTCGTAGAAGGTCGGCGATGCCGAAAGGAGCGGGCTCATCCTGGGCTGGGAGCGGGACACTGGGCGGAGACGCCGCGTGATGGCCGTGGTCGCCGCCGTGCTGCTGGTCGGCGGCGGGCTCGCGGCCTGCTCGGCGAACGCGAGCAAGGTCGACGCCACGGGTGGCGGGGGCTATGGATTCGTTCAACAGGCACCCGGGCAGGACTTCGTGCCCGCCGCGGACCGCCGTGAACCGCCGGGGATGTCCGGCGCGACGCTCGACGGGAGCCAGCTCGACCTCGCCTCGCTGCGAGGCAAGCCCGTCGTGGTGAACTTCTGGGCCTCTTGGTGTGCCCCGTGCCGGGCGGAGACCCCCGGTCTCGTCACACTCGCCGGCAGGAATCCGGACGTCGCCTTCGTCGGGGTGAACGAGAAGGACAACGCCTCCAGCGCGAAGGCGTTCACCCGCGACTTCAAGGTCGTGTACCCGAGCATCGTCGACCGGCTCGGCACGCTCGCCGCCGGTTGGCCGGTCGCCCCGGGCCTGCCGTCGACGTTCGTCCTCGACGCGGACGGCCGCATCGCCGCGCGCTTCACCGGTGGCGTGCTGCCGGCGGAGCTGACCACCGTGCTCGAGCGGCTCCGGACGGAGGTCTAGTTCCGGATGGGTGTCGTGGACGTCGTCACGGACGGCCCGCTGCTGCTGGCGGCGCCCGTCGCGGCTGCGGCGGGGCTGCTGTCCTTCCTGTCGCCGTGCGTGCTGCCGCTGGTCCCCGGCTACCTGTCCTTCATCACCGGGTTGTCCGGCGAGGATCTCCAGCGCCGTCCGGCGCAGACAGCCTCCGCCGGCTCCGCGGCGTTCGCCGCGACCGCGGAGCCGGGCGAGCCCGCCGCCGCGCCGATGGCTGCCGCCGGAGCGCCCGCGGCTGTCGGAGCGCCCGCCGCCGCAGGCGTGTCAGGCATGTCAGGCGCGGCCGACGTGGGTGGCCCCGCGCGGGGGTCCGGTGCGTTGCCGGCCGTCGGCGTACCGCCGTCCGGCGGTGCTGCGGCGGCCGCCGGCGGGCAGCCGTCCGCGCTGGTCCGGCGGCTGGGGGAGCTGCGCAGGGTCGGCCGGGTGACCGCTGGAACCGGGCTGTTCGTGCTCGGTTTCAGCGTCGTGTTCGTGACGTACGGGGTGGCGTTCGGCGGCCTCGGCCAGTGGCTGAACCTGCACCAGGTCGGGCTCAGCCAGGTGCTCGGTGTGGTCACGATCGTGATGGGGCTCGGCTTCGCCGGAGTGTTCTCCCAGATGTCCTGGGCCAACCGGGAGTGGCGCTTCCACCGCATGCCCAATCCCGGGCTGCTCGGCGCCCCCGCGCTGGGCCTGCTGTTCGGTCTCGGCTGGACGCCGTGCATCGGCCCGACCCTGGCCGCCGTGCTGGGGCTCGCCGCGCAGAGCGCGACGGCCGGGCGCGGCGCGTTCCTCTCCGCCATGTACTGCCTGGGGCTCGGGCTGCCCTTCCTGGCTGTCGGCCTGGCCTTCCGCCGGGCCGCCGGTGCCCTGCGGGTGGTTCGCCGCCACGCCCGACTCCTCGCGCTGACCGGCGGCGCCCTGCTGGTGACGGTGGGCGTTCTGCAGCTCACCGGAGCCTGGGCCGACCTTGTCGCCGAGCTGCGCCCCTACGCGCCCGGATTCTCGGAGACGCCCCTGTGAGCACACGTCCCACCGCGCCGTCAGGACATGTCGACGGGCTGCGCCCGGACGATCCGACGGTCCTCGAGGCCCCGGAGGCGTTCGACCCACCGGCTCCGCGAGCGTCGTCGCGGGGCCCCCCCCCCGGGCCCGGGGCC
>NZ_CASGGV010000156.1:0-1344 GCF_949319125.1 Frankia sp. Hr75.2
CGTAATGCTGGCCGGACGCCGTGCCGCCGGGCACGCGCGATCGCGGATTCGATTTTCTGGTAGGCAGGGTTGGGTGCCCTGCGTTCGCCCCGGTTGTAGTCCGGGAGCAGGTGTGTCACGATGAAGCTGTCCATCCGGTCGAGATAGATATTGGAAAGGATCGGGGACGCCGGACCGCCCTGTGGCGTTCCGGACAGCGTCGCTCCCCATTTCCAGTCCTCCAGATACCCCGCGCGCAGCATGGCCTTCAGGAGTCCCAGGAACCGGTTGTCGTGGATTCTCTCGCTCACCGTGTCGAGCATGACCTGATGGTCGAACTCGTCGAAACAGCGGGCGATGTCGCCCTCAATGAACCAGTGTGTCCCTTTCCAGACATCGACCACCTCACCGAGTGCAGTGTGGCAGCCTCTGCCTGGGCGGAACCCGTGGGAACGGTCGGAGAAGGTCGGTTCGTAGTACGCCTCCAACAGCAGGCGCACGACCTCGGCGACCAGCTTGTCCGACCAGGTCGGCAGGCCCAGCGGGCGTTTCTTCCCGTTCTTCTTCGGGATGTACACCCGCTTCACCGGTTTCCATCGGTAGCGCTCGTGGCGCATCGCATCGACGATACGGTCGATGGTAGCCAGCGACATGCCGTCCACGGTCTCCCCGGTCACCCCGGGGGTCATCGCCCCCTTGTTGGAGTACAGACGCCCGTAGGCCATCAGGTACAGCGCCGGGTTGAACAGCTGTCGGTACACTCGCTCCAGCGGCAGCCCTCTCCTTCCACGTTCACGGAGGACACCAAGGACCGTTTCGGCGCTCTGCATTACGCATGCCTCCCGTCCATTGAGTATCCGGCCACCTGTTCCCCTTCGCCCTGTCGACATCTTTCATGCCGTCCCTGGTGGGGCGTTACTCCCACGACTACTACGGGAACTCCGTCACCTTAGGGCTCGCGCCCCTTAGGCGATCCCGCGGTACGACCCTGCTGTACGTATCGAGCGCGACTTAGGCGTTCCACTCATCTCCTTGAATGCCCTCACTGGGCATCGCCCCACGACCCGAAGGATGCACCAGCCCACGGATCTGGCCAGTGCAGGACGTGGCATCGGTTTCAGACGTCTTTCCGATGGGTCCTCACATCTACCGTCTGGAGATTGGAATTCAGGCAATCCAGCTTTCGCCATATCACGCGGGTCCAACGGCGGCCCGCCTTCGACGCCTTCGCGACGCCCGCCGTCTTCTGGCATGCTGCTGTCCCCCGAAACCCTTTCGGGCCGAGGTAAGCCAGCGAACCCAAGGATCCTCCTCCGAATCCATCCCAGCTGCGCTGGGGATACAACAGAGCGCCTCACGGCGCAC
>NZ_CASGGV010000157.1:0-1311 GCF_949319125.1 Frankia sp. Hr75.2
ACGGCATCGGCGTCGGATAGCACCTGAAGATCGGCGATCCGCGTGTCGGGGCGGGCCGCGATCGTGGTGAGGGTTCGTTGTAGGAGAGCGAGGAATCGCTCCGCGGTGCCCGGGTTGAACAGGTCAGTGGCAAAGCTCAGAGACCCAGTGAGGGTGTGCTGGGTCTCGTCCACGTAGATGTCCAGATCCGTCTTGACCGCTCCGAGGGAAGCGCGTTGTTGCCGAGCGGTGACTCCGGGGAGATTGAGCAGGTCGGGCCCGCCGGACAGGTTCTGGTAGGTGAGCATGACCTGGAAGACCGGGTTGCGGGCAGCGGACCGGTCGACGCCGACGGCGGACACGATGTGCTCGAACGGTGCGGCCTGGTGTGCGAGCCCATCCAGCACCGTTTGCCGGGCGCGCCCGAGGAGTTCGCTGATCGTGTCGTCGGGTCGGAGCCGGTGGCGCAGGGGGAGGGTATTGACGAAGTACCCGACTAGGTTCTCCAGGCCGTCCTCAGTGCGGCCCCCGACCGGGGAACCGATCACTACGTCGTTTCCTCCGCCGAGCGCGGAGACCGTCAGCGCGATCGCGGCCTGCACGATCATGAACATGCTCACGCCGTTGTGCTGCGCGGCGCCCCGCAACCCCGTCACAGTCTCGGACGCGACGGCGAACGCGGCATCACCGCCCTGGTGGGTGGGCTCGGCAGGGCGAGACCGGTCCAGGGTGATCGTGGATTCCTCCGGCGCGTCAGCGAGGGCATTACGCCAATAGCTCAAATGCTGAGCGAGTTCGGAATCCGGGTCGGCGGGATCCCCGAGGATGTCTCGTTGCCAGATCGCGTAGTCGGCGTACTGCATTTTCAGTGGCGCCCACCCCGGCTCACAACCGGCCGACCGGGCCTGGTATGCGGTTGACAGGTCCCCCAGCAGCACCGGCAGCGACCACTCGTCCACCGCATGGTGATGCACCGCCAGCACCAGTACCCACTCCGTGCCAGCCTCCCGCAACAAGCCGGCACGGAAGGGAATGTCTGCCGCCAGGTCAAACCCCTGCCGCACGAAGTCGGCGATCCGTTCCTCTACGGCGTCACCCCCGGCACCGGAGAGATCCTCCGGGATCAGCGTGAGGCGAACGCTCGCGTCCTGGGCGGGGACGACCACCTGGCGCAGCCGCCCGTCGTCTTCAACAATCAGGGTTCGCAATGCCTCGTGCCGGGTGACTACATCCTTCACCGCAGCATCAAGTATGCCGACGTCCAGTTCCCCAGACAGGCGAAGCACCATTGGCACCACATACCGGCCCCCCGGCCCGCCCAGGCGATCAATC
>NZ_CASGGV010000158.1:0-1288 GCF_949319125.1 Frankia sp. Hr75.2
GGTTGGTCGTTGGTGCGGGGCCGGGCGGCGTTGGAGTACCGGGCCGTGGTGCTCGGGGAGCGGGGCGCTGGCGACGCCCAGGTCGGTGGGGACCGGCTGGCCGGGCTGCGTGCGCTGGCGGCGGACGAGCCCGTGGAGACGGTGGTGCGGGGGCGGGTTGGCACAGGTGGTGATCGGGTGGTGTGGGTGTTCCCGGGGCAGGGGGCGCAGTGGGTGGGGATGGGTGTGGAGCTGTTGGATGCCTCGGCGGTGTTCGCGGGTCGGGTGGCGGAGTGTGCGGCGGCTTTGGCGCCGTTTGTGGACTGGTCGCTGGTCGACGTCCTGCGGGGGGCCCCGGGTGCCGCCGGGATCGTGGGTGTCGGGGGGGGTGTGGGTGCTGGGGGTGCGGGTTTGCTGGAGCGGGTGGATGTGGTGCAGCCGGTGTCGTGGGCGGTGGCGTTGGGGTTGGCGGCGGTGTGGGAGTCGTGGGGGGTGCGCCCGGATGTGGTGGTGGGGCATTCGCAGGGGGAGATCGTCGCGGCGTGTGTGGCGGGGCTGTTGTCGTTGGAGGACGGGGCGCGGGTGGTGGCGGCCCGCAGTCGGGTGATCGCGGGGGAGCTGGCTGGGTGCGGGGGCATGGCGTCTGTGGCGCTACCGGTGGGTGGGGTGGAGGTTCGGTTGCGGGAGTGGGCTGGTCGGTCGGGGGTGGGGGCTGGTCGGGTGGAGGTGGCGGCGGTGAACGGGCCGTCGGCGACGGTGGTCGCCGGGGAGCCTGCGGGGTTGGATGAGCTGCTGTCCGTGTGGGAGGCGGAGGGTGTTCGGGTTCGTCGGTTGCCGGTGGACTACGCGTCGCACACGGTGCAGGTGGACCGGGTGCGCGACCGGCTGATCGCGGAGCTGGCCGGGATCGTCCCGCGTGTGGGGACTGTCGAGATGTGGTCCACGGTCACCGGCTCCCCGGTTGTTTCCGGGCAGCTTGACGGGGAGTACTGGTTTCGGAACCTGCGGTCGACCGTCCGTCTGCATGAGGTCGCCGACGCGTTGGTGGGCGAGGGGCACCGGGTGTTCGTGGAGATCAGCCCGCATCCGGTGCTGACCGCGGCGATCATCGAGACGGCCGAGGCGGCCGGTGTCCCGGACGCTGTGGTCGTGGGGTCGCTGCGGCGCGGCGACGGCGGGCTGGACCGGCTGGCGGCCGGGGCGGCGCAGCTGTGGGTGCGCGGTGTTCCGGTGGACTGGGCCCCGCTGGTGGCCGGCGGTCGGCAGGTGGACCTGCCGACCTACCCCTTCCAGCACCAGCGCTACTGGC
>NZ_CASGGV010000159.1:0-1277 GCF_949319125.1 Frankia sp. Hr75.2
TGGAGCGTTCCCGCTTTTGTAGACAATCCTAACTATGCCGCACGGAGGTCTCGTCCGTCAAATTCTTCCTCGAACTCGATGGGGGTGAGGTAGCCGATCGCGGAGTGTATCCGCTGCCGGTTGTAGTAGGTCTCGATGTACTCGAAGATTCCTGCGCGGACGCGGTCGAGGGTGTCGAAAGGATGGAGGTGTATGAACTCCTTTTTGAGAGTGGCCCAGAACGATTCCGCGGCGGCGTTATCAAAGCAGATTCCAGTGCGACCGACAGAATTCCGAATGTTGTTGTCATGACAGAAGGCAACGAACTGGCTGCTGGTGTATTGGCTGCCGCGGTCGGCGTGGAAGATCACCCCGTCGGGTGGTCGTCGAGTGGTGATAGCCATGCGGAGCGCATCAGTGACGAGCTCGGTGCGCATGTGGTCGGCGACGGCCCAGCCGACGACTTTGCGGGAGAATGCGTCGATAACCGAGGCCATGTAGACCCAACCGTCCCAGGTTCGGATGTAGGTTATATCGCCGAACCACAGCCGGTTCGGCGCGGGCGCGGTGAAGTCCTGGCCGACCAGGTCGGGCAACGAGGACGGCGCGGCGGCCTGCATGGTCGTCACCGGCCGGCGGGGCCGTGGGTGCACGCTGACCAGGCCCATCGCGGCCATCAGCCGCTGGACCCGCTTGTAGGCGACAGCGACGCCCTGGCGGCGGAGCTCGTGGAAGATCCGCCGCACTCCGTACCGTCCCTCGTGATGGTCGAAGATCGCTTTGATCATGGTTGACAGGGTGACGTCGTCCTTCTCGCGCCGCGACGGGCCGCGTTTCTTCCACGCGTAATAGCCCTGCCGGGAGACGTCGAGTTTCCGGCACATGTAGTCGACGGGGAAGGTGTCCACACCATCGGCGGGCGCAGGCTTCCTCGGAGCATGGATCGAGATGAACTCGAACCTTATTTCTGCTCGCTCGCGAAGAAGCTCGCCGCTTTTTTTAGGAAGGCGATGTCCATCTGGGCCTGCGCGTACTTCTTCCGGAGCTCTTCGAGTTCCGCACGCTCCGACACCGACAGTGGCCGGTCCTCGGCCCCTCCCTCTTCCTTCGCTTTCTTCACCCAGTTTCCCAACGTGGCCTCGTGAATACCCAGACTCTTCGCGACCTCGGCCGCAGACCGGCCCGAGTCGAGCACCAATCTTACAGCCTCGGTCTTGTACTCCTGAGTAAACTTCCGCCGTGTTGACCCCATTGCCATCCTTCCCTATAGACAGTGAACCTCAAGTTCGCTGTCCACG
>NZ_CASGGV010000160.1:0-1259 GCF_949319125.1 Frankia sp. Hr75.2
TGAGATATCGCAGATTCGGAACAACCGGTGTCGAGGTAAGCACCCAGTGCCTGGGCACGATGAACTTCGGCCGGCTGGGAAGCACCGATCCCGACGACAACGTCCGGATCATCAACCGCGCGCTGGACGGCGGAATCAACTTCATCGACACGGCCGACGTGTACTCGCACGGCGAGAGCGAGGAGATCATCGGCCGGGCGGTGAAATCCCGCCGGGACGACGTGGTGCTGGCGACCAAGTGCTTCTTCCCCATGGGCGACCGCCTCCAGCGGGGATCCTCCCGCCGATGGATCACGCAGGCCGTCGAGGGCAGCCTGCGCCGGCTGGGCACCGACCGCATCGACCTGTACCAGATGCACAAGCTCGACTGGAACACCGACCTGGAGGAGACCCTCGGCGCCCTCACCGACCTCGTCCGCCAGGGCAAGGTCCTCTACCTGGGCTCGTCGTCGTTCCCGGCGGACTGGATCGTCGAGGCCCAGTGGGCGGCGGCCCGCCGCGGCGGCGAACGGTTCGTCTGCGAACAGCCGCAGTACTCGATCTTCGCCCGGTCGATCGAACAGGACGTCCTGCCCGCGTGCCGGCGGCACCGGATGGCGGTCATCCCCTGGAGCCCGCTCGCCGGCGGCTGGCTGACCGGCAAGTACCAGCGCGGCCAGGAGCCGCCGGCCGGCTCACGCTACGACCCGACCAGCCCGTTCATGCAGGGAACGGTCAGCTCGGCCGAAGACCGCTCCTCGCCCGCCCGGTTCGACGCCGTGGACGCCCTGCGCGGCGTCGCCGACCAGGCGGGCATCACCCTGACCGAGCTGGCCATGGCGTTCGTCTCCAGCCATCCCGCCATCACCTCGACGATCATCGGGCCGCGCACCATGAAGCACCTTGAGGACGCGCTGAACGCCGCCGACGTCGACCTCGACGCGGACGCGCTCGACGCCATCGACAAGATCGTGCCGCCCGGCACCGACATGCCCGGGATCGACCACTTCACCCAGCACCCGGCCCTCCTGCCCGCCGCCCGCCGACGTCCGTGAAGGCCGCACGCCCCAAAGCGGGCGAGATCACCGTCGTCGACCTCGACGAGCCACCGGGAGTCGGGGACGAGGTCATCCGGATCGCGGCAGCGAGCATCTGCAGCTCGGACCTGATGTACATGCGGTTCGGGCTGGAACGGGTCATCGGACATGAGCTGGCCGGCGTCCGCGCGGACGGAACCGGGGCCGTCGTGGAGGCGCTCTACGGGTGCATGGAATGCGACC
>NZ_CASGGV010000161.1:0-1253 GCF_949319125.1 Frankia sp. Hr75.2
GGCCGGCCGGGCTGTTCTCCCCCGCGGGCCTCGCCGTAGGACCGCTTGGGGACCATCACCTTGCGCCGGTAGACGCAGACCAGGGTGCCGTCCTGGTTGAGGCCGCGGGTCTCGACCGTCACGATGCCGCGGTCGTCCTTGCTCTTCGACTCCACCTTGTCCAGCACCGTCGACTCGCCGTAGATCGTGTCCCCGTGGAAGACCGGCGCCACGTGCCGCAGCGACTCGACCTCCAGGTTGGCGATCGCCTTGCCGGAAACGTCGGCGACGGACATCCCGAGCAGCAGCGAGTAGACGTAGTTCCCGACGACCACGTTGCGCTTGAACTGGGTGGTGTGCTCGGCGTAGTTGGCGTCCAGGTGCAGCGGGTGGTGGTTCATCGTGAGCAGGCAGAACAGATGGTCGTCGTACTCGGTGACCGTCTTTCCAGGCCAGTGCCTGTAGACCGCACCGACCTCGAACTCCTCGTAGTACCGGCCAAACTGCATGTGTTCCCCCAACTGCGCGGGATGAGCGGTTCGGTCTGCGCCCGCGGATCGCGCCCGACTCCGTCTGATCTCTGCGAGCGCTCGATCGCCCGAGCCTCCAGCCGTCCCAGGGCGCCGCTTCCCTGCGGCCTCCGTAGCGGCGGTCGTCGCGCCGTGCCAGCCGGGACCGCCCAGCACGGCGCTTGTATATACGCACCTATGTTTTTATATAGGAACTATCTCGCTGTCAAGGCGGCGGAGTCGATCCCCGACCGGATCCTGTGGCTCGCGACTCGTCCAACCAGGAAGATCCACCCGGCAGGGCGGCCAGCCTGGTCGGGCCTGTGCCGGTGGGGCGGCACCTCCCCGCCCCCTCTCCACCCGACGACTCCAGGGCGGGAGATCTCGCGACCGACCTCCGCGACCGACGGCGAGGCAACCCCGACGACCAGGCGGCCCGAGGGCACCTCCTGGTTTTGCGTACCCGCCCCGGGGAATATCGGGAAAGAGTCGGGATACGATCACAGAAAAGGCAGAGTAAAATCGGCGTTTCGGGTCAAAATACCCCAGACCACTGTGGGTGGGATATCAGTTCCACCGCGGGCGGCCCAGACAGCATGACCCGCATTTTCGCTGCCGGCGGCAAGACCGGGCGCCTGATGATGTCCATGGACTGGTCCAACACACCACTCGGGCCGCTCAGCGATTGGGAAAAGTCACTGCGCATGGCCGTGGGCCTCTGCCTTGAGTCACACTTCCCGCTGGAGATCCTGTGGGGCCCGGACC
>NZ_CASGGV010000162.1:0-1219 GCF_949319125.1 Frankia sp. Hr75.2
GGCTAGTCGCTGGTTGGTCAGGTTAGGGAAGGGCGGACGTACGGTTGGTGGTGTCTGGCTGGGGCTGTTCCGGTGGGAGGTGCCCGATGGCTACTCCTCGCAAGCCGACCGCGCCGACGGCAGAGGCGATCGACCGGTTCTGCGGCGACTTCGATGACCTGTTCTGTCGTGTGGCCGAGCGCACCGCGCTGCGGCAGTATCTGATCGGCCTGCTGCTGCCCCGGGAACGCAACAAGACGCTGACGGAGCTGGCCGCTCTGGTCCCCGGCGCGGACCGGCAGCGGCTGCACCACTTCCTGCACGACGCCCCCTGGGATCCCGACGCCCTGGGCGCACGGCGGGTGGACCTGTGGCGTCGGCACCCGGAGTTGGGGCCGCATGGCAACGGGGTGCTCATCATCGACGAGACCGGGGACCGCAAGCGCGGCCACGGCATCGCCCCTGGCCGCCCAGCAGTACATCGGCAAGCTCGGCCGCACCGCCAACGGCGTTGTGGCCGTCACCAGCCACTGGGCTGACGGCAGCCGCCACGTGCCGCTGGGGGTGCGACCCTACCGGCCCGCCTCCCGCCTACCCGCCGGCAAGGCCGACCCGGCGTTCGCCACCAAACCGGAGCTGGCCTGGGACCTGACCGAGGAAGCCCGCGGCACCGGAGTGCCTTTCCGGGCAGTGGTCGCCGACTGCGTCCACGGCGAGAACCCCACGCTCGAGGGGCGCCTGCAGGCGGCCAGAATCCGCTACGTACTGGCCCTGCGCCCCCGCCACGGCACCTGGCAGTTCGTCGCCGATCCCACCCACCCGCCGGCGTTCACCCCCACCGAGGCCGCCACCCGCCTGCCACTGGCGAACTGGCGGCGCCTGGTGCCGACCGACAGCCACCACCGACCGCTGGTCCGCCACGTCGCCGAACTGGAACTGGGCCCCTGCTACGGACCCACCCACGGCACCCGCCTGATCGCCGCCACCACCGACCCGACAGCCCTCACCGCCGACTCGACCTGGTTCATGGCCACCAACCTCTCGACCGCCGAGGCGGACGCGGGGCGAGGTCTACCGGATCTACCGGCTACGGGACCGGATCGAGCACTACTACAAGCCGGCCAAGCACGAGCTGGGCTGGGCGGACTTCCAGGTCCGTTCCGGACAGGCCATCGTGCGCCACTGGCAGCTGGTCATGCTGGCGTTCACCTTCAGCCTGCTGAACGCGCCACCCTCCGAC
>NZ_CASGGV010000163.1:0-1187 GCF_949319125.1 Frankia sp. Hr75.2
CGAGTTGTTCGAGGGTTTCGGTGGTGAGGGTGGTGAGGGTGGTGTCGGGTCCGATCTCGAGGTAGGTGGTGGTGCCGTGCTGGTGGAGGGTGGTGATGGCGTGGTGGTAGTGGACGGTGGTGCGGGCCTGGTGGGTCCAGTAGCGGGGGGTCTGGAGGTCGTCGGGGGTGGCGGTGGGGTCGGCGGTGGGGGTGATCGGGATGCGGGGTGGGTGGTAGGTGAGAGCGCTGGTGGTGTGGTGGAACTGGTCGAGGATGGTGTCGAGGTGGTGGCTGTGGAAGGCGTGGCTGGTGTGGAGTGGGCGGGTGTGGTGACCGTGGGCGGTGAGTTCGTCGGCGGCGTCCCGGGTGGGTTGGGTGTCGCCGGAGATGACGGTGTGGGTGGGGCTGTTGTGGGCGGCGATGTCGACGCCGGGGTGGTTGCGCAGGATGTCGCGGATGCTCTGGTGAGGAGCGTTGACGCTGATCATCAGGCCTGGGGTGGTGATGTTCTGCATGAGCCAGGCGCGGGTGGTGACGAGGATGGCGGCGTCGGTGAGGCTGAGGATGCCGGCGGTGTGGGCGGCGGTGATTTCGCCGATGGAGTGGCCGGTGAGGTGGTGGGGGTGGATGTCGTGGGTGGCCAGCAGGTGGGTGAGTGCGGTCTGGAAGGCGAAGAGGGCGGGTTGGGCGTAGAGGGTCTGGGTGAGGGCTTCGGGATGGTCGGTGGTGCCGAGGATGAGGTCGCGCAGGGGGTGGGGTGGCTGGTCGGGGAGATGCTTGTCGGCGAGGTGTTTGTCGAGTTCGGCGCAGGTGTGGTCGAGGGCGTCGGTGAAGGCGCGGTGATGGTGGTGGAGATCGGCGCCCATGCCGGGTCGTTGGGTGCCCTGGCCGGCGTAGAGGTAGGCGAGGGTGGGGTTGGCGTGGGTGGTGGTGTGGATGAGGGCGGGGACGGGGGTGTGGAGGGGGGTGTCGGTGTGCAGGGCGGTGAGGCCGGTGTGGAGGTCGTGACGGGTGTGGCCGAGGATGACGGCGCGGTGGTGGAAGTGGGTGCGGGTGGTGCTGAGGGCGTGGGCGAGCCGGGCGGGCAGGGGGTCGTGCTGCGCCGGTGGGGGGGTCTGCGCGTCGAGGTGGGTGGCGAGCCGGTCGGCCTGAGCGCGCAGGGCATCGGTGGTGCGCGCGGACAGCACCCACGCCAACGGCACACCG
>NZ_CASGGV010000164.1:0-1164 GCF_949319125.1 Frankia sp. Hr75.2
GCGCCGAGCAACTCACAGATCACCGTGATGGGCACGACCGCGGCGAGATCACTGACAAGGTCGAACTCGGCGCTGCCGAGGGCCCTGTCCACCAGGTGCTCGGCGGTCCGTTCGACAAGCGGGCGTAGCCGGACCACCTCGCGGGGAGTGAACGCCTTGCTGACCAGCCCGCGCAGGCGAGTGTGGTCCGGTGGGTCCATCCGGATGAAGGAACCCGGAATGTCATCGGCCGCCACCCCCGGCCGGATGGGACTAATCCCAGCGGAGTATCCGTGCCCCCATCGGGGGTCGCTCAGAACCGTCATGCAGTCGTCGTGTCCGGTGACCAGGTGAGCGCCGAGCGGGGTCGGGACGAGTGGACCGAGCTCGCGGGCAGCACGGTAGTAGGGATACGGGTTGGCGCGGTTCTCGGGGCTGAGCATGTCGAAGACCGTCTGGATCGGCTCGGGGGCAGGCATCGTCCTCGGTGTCTCCTCGCGTCGTCGCCCGCCCGACATCCCGCCGCCCGCCCGGCAACACCCTCGTACAACAGACATCAGCGATCAGCCGGGCGAGGGGAACAAGCTGGCCCTTTGCCTCTCGTACACTGCCCGGACCCGGGTTCCCCCAGCCCGGCGAATCAGCACCCGCTATCGAACGATCCAATCCCTCCGCGGTGGGCCAGCCCACCGACCAGCAGTGACCACCCGCTCCACAACGGCAACGGAGGGTGTGTTGCAGCCAGCCGGCGCGTTGATCGGGAAGGCCGGGTAGAAATGCGTCGCTGTCACATCGGCTCTGAGGCAGAGCTGCATCCACCGCTACCGGCCGATCTTGACCGGACCTTTCCCGTCTGAGGACTGAGCATCCGGCCTCCGAGCATCTTGCGGACGCTCATGTCCTGATCATCCGAGGGATGCACTCCCTCGATCGCCGGCCGTGGCGGCCTGTGGGATCACCTCGCAGCGTAGGACTGCCGCCTCACCTTCCGGGGTCTCGATGACCTCGCCGGTGGGCCGGTACACCACCGTGTGCGGGTTGAGCCATGACGTGCCGAAGGTGAGCGTCTGGCCAGGGCGGACCACGAAGGTGCCGCCATGGAAGGGCCCGTCGTCCAGGATCGCAAGCGTCACGCCAGACAGCACCATGCTCGGTGACTTTAGGTGTCCTCCTCGGGCGTCGCCA
>NZ_CASGGV010000165.1:0-1163 GCF_949319125.1 Frankia sp. Hr75.2
TGCGCTGGCCACGAATGTTCTCTGGTTCGGTTCAGGCGGCGTGTGATCGTGGTCGGCCCCAGCGTTGTTGGCGTTCGGAGCGGACGCGGGTGCGTTCGCGGCGTTGAGCGGCCAGGACGGTGGGGTGGCGGGCGTGGGTGTTGCGCCAGCGCAGGTAGGCCTGCAGGTTCCGGGCGAGCGCGGGGTGGTGGGGATGGTTCGAGTTCCCCATCGCGAAGGTCCGTAACGGTCCGAACTGGGATTCGATCGGGTTCGCCCACGACGCGTTCGTCGGGGTGAGACACAGCTGCACGTTGTTCCGCCCGGCCCACCTGCGGATCGTCGGGGTCTTGTTCGCGGACAGGTTGTCCATGATCACGTAGATCGGGGCGTTGTCCGGACGGGCAGCCCTGATCGTCTTCAACGCGGCCAGCGTGTTCTCACCGCTCTTGTGGACACGGGTGACACCCCAGAGCTGATCGTCACCGAGGGAGTAGCAGCCATGGAAGTAGCGCACCCCGTGGGTGCGATGGTAGGTCGCGGGCAGCCGATCCGGATGGCGCTCGGGTGCCCAACCGACACCGTGGACCGGGCGGATCGAGAGCGGACCGAACTGGTCGAACGCGAAACACCGGTTCGGACACGTCATGATCAGATATTCGATCCGGTCGAGTTTGGCGTCCTTGTCCGGGTCGGTGGACTCCTTCCAGGTCCGGGTCCGCTGGAACGAGATCCGGTGGGCGTGCAGGAGTTGACGGAGCCGTTCCCGGCCGACGGTCACGGTGCGGTCGGGGTTGTGGGCCAGGTAGGCGGCCAGTTTCCGCAGGCTCCAGTGGGTGAACGGCTGCCCGAGTCTCGCCGGGCGGGTCCGGGCCGTCTGGACGAGGAACGCCTCGTCGTCAGAACTGATCAGGCGGGGACGGCCTCCCGCCCACCGAGGGTCCAGACAGTCCAGGCCGATCTCGTTGAACCGGTGGATCACCCCCCGGACCGTGTCCTCGTCCGCGGCGACGAGGCGGGCGATCGCGGGTACCGTCGTCCCGCTCGCCGATGCCATCACGATCAGAGCACGGCGGACCCGGATCGAGCCGTGCTTCCCCCGGCGCACGATGCGTAGGAGCCGCTGCCCTTCCTCATCGGTCAACCGCCGTGCCCGTACCAGCTGTGCCATCACGGATCACCCC
>NZ_CASGGV010000166.1:0-91776 GCF_949319125.1 Frankia sp. Hr75.2
CCCCGCCCCCCACCCCGGCCGCCCGCAGGTCGGCGACGGTCATGTCGAGGTACGGCCCGGACGGCAGGCGGTGACCGGCGTGGGTCACGGTCGCACCGCGCTCGAACCGCGCCGCGGCGAGCAGCAGGCCGGAGACGAGCTGGCTGGAATCCGACGCGTCGACCGTCACCGCCCCGCCGGAGACCGCCCCGGTGCCGCGCACGGTGAAGGGCATCCGGTCGCCGTCAATGTGGGCGCCCAGCTCGCGCAGCGCGCGCAGCAGCGGGGCGAGCGGGCGGTCCCGCATCCGGGGATCGCCGTCGAAGCGCACGTCCCCGCGGGCCAGTGTCGCCAGCGCGGGAGTGAAGCGCGCGACCGTTCCCGCGTTGCCGCAGTCGATCGCGGCCGTGCCCCGTACGGCGCCGACCGGGCCGGTGACGACGATGTCGGCGGCGCCCTGGTCCGCGCCCGGCTCACCCGGCCTGCCCGGCTCGGCGCCGCCTGGTGCGGCCTCGTCGGTCACCGTCGCGCCGAGCTCGCGCAGGGCGGCGGCCATCAGGACGGTGTCCCGGGAGCGCAGCGCCCCGCGCAGGCGGGAGACCCCGTCAGCCGCCGCGGCCAGCACGAGCGCCCGGTTTGTGCCGGACTTCGAGCCCGGCACGGTGACGGTCGCCCGGACCGGACCGGTCGCGACCGGAGCCGACCACGGGTCGCCCTGCCCGCGCTGCACTTCGGTGATGGTGGTCACCGTGCCAGCATGCCGGATTCCCGGCGCTAGTCGGGCCGGCGGGCCGAGGCGATCAGGTGAATACCGATTGACTCGCCCTCACGCTCGGCGGCGAGCTCGACCTCGGTGCGCACCAGGGTGGGGAAGCAGGAGACGTCCTCGGCGACGGCCCGGCGGACCGCCTCGGCGGAGAGCACCGTGCGCGGGCGGATCCAGTCGACCTCCAGACCGGCACTGGTGAGCAGGGCGCGCAGCTCCTCGGGCCAGAAGCACCGGGTGATGGTGCCGTCCTCGGCCGGGACGAGCACGACGTCCGCGCGCGGCACGTCGGACAGCTCCGCCCAGCGGTGCTGCTCGGCGAGCCGGGCGAGCCCGAGAAGCAGGGAGTCGACGCACAGCAGCAGCCGGCCGCCCGGCCGGAGCATGCGGTGGATCTCCTCGAGCGTGGTCTCGGTAGCCAGGCAGAACGACAGGGCCCGTGCCTCGGCGAGCACGGCGTCGAACGAGCCGGGACGGAACCAGTCCAGCGAGCGGGCATCACCGACGACCCGCCGCACGGCCCCCGGGCCGGGAGCGGGCTCGCTCTCGCCCGGCGTGTCCACGCTGCTGAGGCTCCCCACGACCCGGACCACCTCGTGCCCGGCCGCGACCATCTGGCGTGCGAATCTGGCCCGCGGGCCGGAGACGTCCAGGACGCGGACCGGATCGGCGGGCAGCCACTCCTTCAGCTGGGCCGAGGCGACCTCCTCGTAGAAGGCCCAGTAGGGGTCGTCACTGCCGGCGGGGGCCTCACACACCAGCGTGTTGGAGGACCCCCGGGACGAGTGAGTGTCGGCGTCGGGGCCAGACAACATGGACCGTTCCTACCCTTCAAGGGGCAATGATGCGAGGCACGTCACATGCGCAAGGTGAAATTCTGACAGATGTTCGGGCCGACCACGCAGTGTCCTTCCCGGGCGGCTCGGACGGAAGTGACCCGGCCGAGCCACCGGCGCCGGTCAGGGCGGCCGCGACGGCAGGCGAGGATCCCCTCCTTGTGGACGGTGGACGACTGCGGGTGGTTCCCGTCCCGCCACGCGCCGAGGTTGTCGGCACCGTCGTCCTCCTGCACGGGGCGGGCAGCGGCACCGACACGCCGGCGCTGACCGCGCTCACGGAACGCCTCACCGCCGCCGGGATCCGGGTGGCCGCCCTGGAGATGCCCTACCGGGTGGCCGGCCGGCGCGCCCCGGACCGCCCCGCCCGGCTGGACGCCGTGCTCACCGCGGCGGTCGCCGCGCTGGGCCCGCCCGACCGCCTGGCGCTGGCCGGGGCGTCGATGGGATCGCGGGTGGCGGTGCGCTGCGCCCGTGCCGTCGGTGCCCGCGCGGTGCTGGCGCTGGGCTTCCCGCTCGAGCCGCCGGGCGGGAAGCCGTCGCGCGGGCCGGAGCTGGCGGGGGCCGGCGTCCCCGTCCTCGTGGTGCAGGGATCGCGCGACGCCTTCGGCATGCCGGTGGCCGACCCGTCCTGCGGGATCAGGGTGCACGTCGTGGCGGGGGCCGACCACTCGTTCCGGGTGCGGGTCCGGGACGGCCGGCCCGTGGGGGAGGTGATCGGGGAGGCCGCGGAGGTGGGCGCGTCCTGGCTGCTCGCCCGCCTCGGGGACGAGCCCTCCGGCACGGTCGGGCACGAGCCCGGGGACACGGTCGGACATGAGCCCGGAGGCATGGTCGGAGACGGGCCCGGCGGCACGGCCTGAGCGCGCCGCGGCTGAGTGCTCACGTCTGTTTCGGTTACCCACCCGCGACCCGTTCGACCCACCTGACCCGCCAGGAATCGAGAACAGCACCCGCCGGGAATCGAGAACAGCCCGCGGTGGTTGGCGCCAGTGGGAAGCGCGGGAGGCCAGGCGTGGCCGGTGTCGCACGGAGGTGGTGCGACCGCCGGAGTGCCCGCGTCACGGAGGTTCGATGACGTTCCAGCACAGCACACCAGGCCCGCGCTCGCAGGATCGCCGGGTGACGGGGCCGGGCCGCGGGCGGCCGGTCGCCGCGCCGGTGCGCACCAGGGCGGTGGCGGGGGTATCGTCCGGCGCGGAGAGCGGTCCAGTCAGGACGGCAGCCGGCGGGCCGGCGATCGGTTCCCGGCGGGGCGAAGGAGTGATCCTGGTCGACGAGACCAACGACGAGTCCACCCAGGAGCGCGGCGCCCGGTTCGAGCGGGATGCCCTGCCGTTCCTCGATCAGCTCTACGCTGCCGCGCTGCGGATGACCCGCAACCCCGCGGACGCGGAGGATCTCGTTCAGGAGACCTTCGTCAAGGCATTCGCGGCCTTCCACCAGTTCCAGGAGGGAACCAACCTCAAGGCCTGGTTGTACCGCATCCTGACGAACACGTTCATCAACACGTACCGCAAGCGCCAGCGGCAGCCGCTGCAGAGCCCGACCGAGCAGGTCGAGGACTGGCAGCTCGCCGAGGCGGAGTCGCACACGTCCACCGGCCTGAAGAGCGCCGAGGCCGAGGCGTTGGAGCACCTGCCCGACAGCGACATCACCGAGGCGCTCCAGGCGCTGCCCGAGGACTTCCGGATGGCGGTCTATCTGGCCGACGTCGAGGGGTTCTCGTACAAGGAGATCGCTGAGATCATGGGCACTCCCATCGGTACCGTGATGTCACGGCTGCACCGTGGGCGGCGTGGTCTGCGAAAGTCGCTGGAGCAGTACGCGCTGGAGCGCGGGCTGGTTCCGGCGGGGTCTGCCGAGAACGAGGGCGGTGGGTCGTGAGCTGCGGAGGACCTCACAACATCGATTGCCGCAAGGTGCTCGACGCGGTCTTTCTTTACCTCGACGGGGAGTGCAACGACCCGCAGCAGCACCTGATCCGGGCACATCTCGACGAGTGCTCGCCGTGCCTGCGGGAGTTCGGGGTCGAACACGAGGTGAAAATGCTCGTCGCGCGCAAGTGCGGCGGGGAGCGGGCACCGGACTCGCTGCGGCTCAGCGTGCTGGCCCGGCTGCGCGCGGCCCGCACGGGCGCCGACGCGACCGAGTTCCGCCCCGACTAGGCGAGCGCCTCCCCGCTCGTGCGGGGAGGTCGGCAGCGGGCGGTTAGGCTGCCTGCTGTGCGTATCCTCGTCACCGGCGCGGCCGGTTTCATCGGTTCCACCGTCGTCGATCGGATGCTTGCTGACGGTCATTCGGTCGTGGGCATCGACGACCTGTCGTCCGGGCGCATGGAGAATCTCGCGCAGGCGGCGGCCGATGCCCGGTTCTCGTTCGAGAAGGGCGATATCACGTCGCCCGATCTCGGTGACTTCGTCGCCCGGGTCCGCCCCGACGCGGTGGCTCATCTCGCGGCGCAGATCGACGTCCGGATCAGCGTCGCCGACCCGCTGCTCGACGCCCGGCTGAACGTTCTCGGCACGATCAACCTGCTGGAGGCGGCCCGGGCCGCCGGGGTGGCGAAGGTCATCCACACCTCGTCCGGCGGGTCGATCTACGGCACGCCGGCCGCGCTGCCCGTCGACGAGTCCGTGCCGCCCGCGCCCGAGTCGCCGTACGCGGCCGGGAAGGCCGCCGGCGAGCTGTACCTCAACGTGTACCGGGTGACCTACGGTGTCGCGACGACGGCGCTGGCGCTCGGGAACGTCTACGGGCCCCGCCAGGACCCGCACGGCGAGGCCGGGGTGGTCGCCATCTTCGGCACCGCCATGCTCGAGGGGCGCCCGACCAAGATCTTCGGTGACGGGACGACCAGCCGGGACTACGTCTTCGTCGGGGACGTCGCCGACGCCTTCGCCCGGTGCGTGCCGGCCCAGGCGGCCAACGGCCTGCGGATCAACATCGGGACCGGCGCCGAGACCACCGTTCTCGACCTGCACAGCCGCATCGCGCGGGTGGTCGGGGTGCCGGACGAGCCCCAGTTCGCCCCGCCGCGCCCCGGCGAGCTGCAGCGCATCAGCCTGGACGTCGGCCTCGCGGAGCGGGAGATCGGCTGGCGGCCGCGGATGGACCTGGACGGCGGGCTCACCCGGACCGTCGACTGGATCCGGGCCCGGATCAGCGCCCACGCCGCCGCCTCCGGCTCGGCCGGCGTGACCGGCTGACGAGACCGGGCGGGAGCGCTGGGCGTCCCACCCGGTCCACCTGTCAGGTGTTCGGGCGCTTGCCGTGGTTGGCCTTGCTCTTCGCCCGCGCGCGCCGCTTGCGCTTCTTCTTCGCCATCATGAACTCCTCTCCGCCGCTCTGAGCACATGGTCGCTCTGGGCACATACTGCCAGCCGCCGGCTGCCGCGCAGCGGCGGCGGACCCGGCTGGTCGGCCTACTCGGCGGCGTGGCCGCTGTCGACGGGGCGGGCGAGGCCGCTGGTGGGGCCGGAGTCCGGGCCCGCGCCGGCGCGTCCGCCGAGCCTGGTCCCGTCGCCGGGCGGGGGCCCGTCACCGCCCGGATGATCGTCGGCGGGTTCGCGGCCGGGCGGCACGTCCCCCGCTCCGGGGCGCTCCGGCGCGGCCGTGGCGCCCACGGGTCCGGCCGGGTCGTCCGCGGGCCCGGTCATGGCGGGAACGAGCCGTGGCGTGCCGTCCCGCTCCGTGTGCTCGTCGCCGGGCGGGCCCTCGGCGAGCGGCTCCTCGGCCGACGGGTCCTGGTCCAGGACGTATCCGTCGTCCTCACGGTCCCCGTCCCGCCCGTCGCTCTCGAGCCCGTCACCCTCGTGATCCCTGACGTCCTCGTGGTCTCTGCCGTGCCCGTCGACGCGGGGTCTCTCGTCTTCGAGGTGCTCGTCGTCGAGGTGTCCCTCGTCGTCGCCGGGCCCGTCGCCGTCGCCGTCGCTGTCGTCCGCGCCGTGTCCGTCGGTGTCCGGTGCGCCAGCGGCCCGCCGGGGTCGGGCGAGGCCGGCGGCGAGCCGGGCCTGCAACGTCCGCCGTGCCCGCACCGGTGCCACCGCGCCGAACATGCCCAGGCCGGCGGCCATGAGGACGTCCCCGAGGCTCACCACGGCCGGTGCGCCCGGCGTCGGGAGCGGCAGGATGTCACTGATCAGGCGCAGCGACGTGTCCCCTCCCGCCACCGTGTGGAAGTGCGAGTCGTGGATGCTCTGGACCGATACGCCGGCCCGGTCGGCGGCCCACGCCGAGACCGGCATGTCCCCGCTGTTGGCGCTGATCACGAGCGCGTTGAGCAGCACGCCGGCGCACAGCAGCGGAAGGCCGGGGAGCCGCCGGTTGGCCACGGCGACGACCACCAGACCGGCTGACGCGAGGATCCAGGCCGGGCTGTGCAGTGCTCCGACGAGCCTGCCGACGGCCAGCACGACCAGTACGCCGACGAACAGCCAGGGCCTGGCGACGTGGACGCGACTGAGGGCGTCGAGGGTTCCGCCCCTCGCGAGCCCCACGGCCAACCCGCACAACAGGGTCAGGAGGAGGAGTACGAGCACATCCGTAAGTGTGGAGGGTCGCCGCTCGATCGCGCAGCACCGCCCGCCGGTGTGACCCTTCCGCGACGGGCCCGGGACGCAGCGGCGCCGACGACGGCGCCGACGACGAGGTCGCGGCCCGTGCCCGCGTGGGCGCCCGATCCGGCGCCGCGCACCGGCATGGCCCGGGGGTGTGGGGTCGTCCTCCCAGCCGGGCGCGGCCCCGCCGCGGGTCGTCCGGATGGCGCGTCGGGTCGATTGCGATCCTGCGCCGACCCGGCGGCTACTACGCTCACATCAGCCGGCGCCGCAGCGCGGTCGACCGGGAGAGCGGTCGACGTGGAGAAGGGGATTCCGATGTCCGAGGAAGTCCGTGCCGAGATGGTCGCCAACGTCTGGAAGGTCGTCGTCGGTGTCGGCGACTCGGTCGCGGCGGGTGACGCCCTGGTAATCCTCGACTCCATGAAGATGGAGATCCCGGTGATCAGCGAGGAGGGCGGCACCGTCGCCAGCATCGCCGTCAACGAGGGCGACGTCGTGCAGGATGGGGACCTGATCGCCGTCGTCGACTCCTGACCGGTCACCGGTGACATGCTGCGCGGGTGACATGCTGCCGCCGGTGGCCCGCGACGGCCCGGCAGGCAGGCCACCGGTGGTGACGTGACGGCGCGGACTTCCCGCCGCCGGTCGCGGGCCGGGTGCCCTAGGCTGCTCTGTCATGGAGGCCTCGTTCTGCGACCGGTGTGGCCAGCTCGCGAGCATTGGCAGTCATGACGTCTGCGCGCGGGCGCGCGCGCTGGAACCACCGCGGTACTGCTCGTCCTGCCGGCGTCGCCTCGTCGTCCAGGTGACCCCGCTGGGCTGGAGCGCGCGCTGCGCCGAGCACGGGACGTCGGTGTCGGCCTGACCCGTGGCCGCTTCCCAGCCTTGGCCGCGGGGCCGGGCTCGTCCCGCTACCCGGCCCTGGGTCGGTGGCGGGGCTCGTGGTCTGGACGAGTAGTCCGACAGTTTCGCCCTCGGTGCCGACCGTCCAGGCTCCGGTTCGCTTCCGCGCGCTCGGCTACTCGCCGTTTGGTTTCTTTCTCGCCGTTTCAGACGGCACGCCCTGCGACGTTCGCTCTGGGAGGGCGAGAAGGATGTCAAACGGCGAGCAGGCCATCCCGACGTGTAGGGGTTTTGTCCGATAAATGACGGCTGGCCGTGCCGTGGTCACCACGAACCACGGTCGACCGCGGTGCTCCGCGGAACACCCGAACTCCCGCGAGCCGTGGTCACCACGAACCACGGTCGACCGCGGTGCTCCGCGGAACACCCGAACCGGACACGAACCCCCGATGATAGATCAACATTAGGGTGACGGAAGGTCCGGACTCACTTGCTCAGAGCGTGGCCTGCAGGGACTTGATCGGCATCCGCAGCTCGGTGAGCATGGCCAGGTCGCTCTCCGGATTCTTGCCGAGCGTGGTCAGGTAGTTCCCGACGATCACCGCGTTGATGCCGCCGAGCATTCCCTGGACATCCAGGTCGCCCAGCGTGATCTCGCGCCCGCCGGCGTAGCGCAGGATCGTGCGGGGCAGCGCCAGCCGGAACGCGGCGATGGTACGCAGGGCCTCGCGTGAGTCCACCGCGGGCAGGTCACCGAACGGGGTGCCGGGTCGCGGGTTGAGGAAGTTCAGCGGCACCTCGTCCGGCTCCAGAGCGGCGAGCTGGGCGGCCAGCTCGGCGCGCTGTTCGAGGGACTCGCCCACACCGATGATCGCGCCGCAGCACAGCTCCATCCCGGCGGCGCGGACGAGCTCGCAGGTCTCCCAGCGCTCCTCCCAGCTGTGGGTGGTGACCACCTTCGGGAAGTGCGAGCGCGCCGTCTCCAGGTTGTGGTTGTAGCGGTGCACGCCCAGGCCGGCGAGCTCGTCCACCTGCTCCTGGGTGAGCATGCCGAGCGAGCAGGCGACGTTGATGTCGACGGCCGCCCGGATCGCCGCCACGCCCTCGCGGATCTGCTCCATCAGCCGCTGGTCGGGGCCGCGGACCGCGGCGACGATGCAGAACTCGGTGGCGCCGGTGGCCGCCGTCGCCTTCGCCGCCTCGACCAGGGACGGGACGTCCAGCCAGGCGGAGCGCACGGGGGAGTCGAAGCGGCCGGACTGGGAGCAGAAGTGGCAGTCCTCGGGGCAGCCGCCGGTCTTGAGGCTGATGATGCCCTCGACCTCGACCTCCGGCCCGCACCAGCGCAGCCGCACCTCGTGGGCGAGCGCGAGCAGGTCGCCCAGTGCCTCGTCCGGCAGCTGGAGGACCGCGAGCACGTCCTGTTCGTCGAGGCCGCGCCCCTCGTCGAGCACCTGCCGGCGGGCACGGGCGAGAATGTCGTCGTCGACGGGTCGGGGTGCCTCGGTGACGTTGGTGGTCTCGACGGTCGGGGACGCTTCCGCGGTCGCGGGCGTGGTCACAGGTGCGGTCACAGGTGATCTCCATCAGGAGGTCGTGCCGGCGGCGTGGCTCGCGGCCAGCGGTCGGGCTGGACGTCCGTCTTCTCGTATCAGCGGTCGGGTGGCGGGGGTTGTGGCCGGCCGGGGCCGGTCGATCCGCGCCGAGACCATTGTTCAGTCATCCTCGTGACTCGTGCCCGTGTTGTGACGTGAGTCCGGCCGGGGTCGTCACACGGCGTACCGGCGTCGGAACTCCGCGGCGTTGAATGCGCCGCCGAGGGCCGGTTCGAGCGAGGATCGCGCGATCTGCAGGAACTGCCCGGTGCCGAGCAGCCCGGCCCCGGCCGGCACCGCCCCGGCCAGCGGCCGCGCGGCGAGCAGCTCGAGGTCGACGATGTTGCTGCGCGCGGCCAGGTCGGGCTCGGCCGGCCAGGAGCCCACGACGATGCCCGCCAGGTCGAGCCCGCGGTTGGCCATGACCTCCAGGGTGAGCGCCGTCGCGTTCAGCGTGCCGAGCCCGGCGGTCGTGACCACGAGAACCGGTGCCGCCAGCGTCCGGGCCAGGTCGGCGAGGGTGGAGCCGTCGTGGTCGTACCGGACGAGCAGACCGCCGGCGCCCTCGACGAGGACCAGCCCGCGGTCGGCCTGCAGCCGCCGCACCGCCACCGCCACCGTGCCGAGGTCGGGCGTGGGCAGGCCGGCCCGCCGCGCGGCGCTCACCGGCGCCAGCGGGTCGGCGTACCGGCTGAGCTCGTGCACGTCGTCGACCCCGGAGAGGTCCCGGACGAGGTCGACGTCGCCCAGCTCGCCGGCCCGGACGCCGGTCTGCGCCGGCTTGACCACGGCGACCGCCGTCCCCCTGTCCGCGGCGAGGGCGGCGAGGGCGGCGGTCACCACGGTCTTGCCGACCTCCGTCCCGGTGCCGGTGACGATGAGCACGCTCACGGCGCGGGGAACCGGCCGATGGCGTCGGTGATCACGCCGACCGCGCGGCTCACATCGGCCTCGGTGAGGTCGGCGCGGGCCGCCACCCGCAGCCGGCTCGTCCCGGCGGGGACCGTCGGGGGCCGGAAGCAGCCGACGGCGACCCCGGCGTCGCGGCAGGCCGCGGCCACCGAGACGGCCCGCTCGGGATCGCCGAGCACCACCGACACCACCGCGCCGGCCGGCTCCGGGGCCCCGGTCGCGGCGGCGATCTCCCGCGCCCGCCGCTGGACCCGCTCCGGCAGGTCCGGGTGTCGGGTGAGCAGCCGCAGCGCCGCCAGTGCGGAGCCCGCGCACGCCGGCGCCAGCCCCGTGTCGAAGATGAACGTCCGGGCGGTGTCGATCAGGTGGTCGCGCAGCGCGGCCGGCCCGAGGACGGCACCGCCCTGGCTGCCCAGCGACTTGGAGAGGGTCACGGTGGCGATCACGTCCGGCTCGCCGGCCAGCCCGGCCGCGGCGAGCGCCCCGCGCCCGCCCGGGCCCACGACGCCGAGCCCGTGCGCCTCGTCGACGAGCAGGACGGCGCCGTGTCGCCGGGCGACCGCGTGCAGGGCGGCCAGCGGGGCGAGATCGCCGTCCGCGGAGAAGATCGAGTCGGTGAGGACGAACGCGCGCCGCCAGGAACGTGTGGCCAGCGCCTCGTCGACCGCATCGACGTCCGAATGTGGCGTGACCAGGACGTCCGCGCGGGACAGCCGGCAGGCGTCGACCAGTGAGGCGTGGTTGCGCTCGTCGGAGAGCACCAGGTCACCAGGCCCGGTGAGGACGGTCAGCATCGCCAGGTTGGCGGCGTAGCCCGAGGAGAAGACGAGCGCGGAGCCGAAGCCGAGGTGCTCGGCGAGCGCGGACTCGAGCTCCCCGTGCAGCGTCGTGGTGCCGCTGACCAGCCGGCTGCCGGTGGACCCGGCGCCGAACGCGCGCAGCGCGGCGATGCCGCCCTCGACCACCTCCGGATGGCGAGCCAGCCCGAGGTAGTCGTTGCCGGCGAGGTCGAGCAGGAGATCACCGTCGGTCCACGGCTGCAGCGAGCCGTGTGCGGGCAGCGCCGGCGCGCCCGTGGGCCCGCGCTCGGCGCGGGGCGCCCGGGGGCGCAGCACGCGGTGCAGCCCGGCCTCGGCCCGCAGCCGGGCCGCCTCGCCCAGCCAGCCGAGCGGGGCGGGGCTGTTCGCGTGGCTGGTCGCGCCGCCCGCGGGGCCGGGCACGGTGCCGGCGGGGCTGGCCGGGACGCCGTCCGATGCGTCGGCCGAGGTCGCGGATGGGGTGGTGATGGTGCTGTCGGGCGTCACGTCGGCGAGCGTACGGCGCATTCCGGCCCGGCCGCCCGGCACGCCCACCACGGCGTCTGGCAGTCTGCGTCCCGTGGGAACCCTCGCCGACGCCCTGCGAGCGAGCACCGATCTCAGCGGCGACGACATCGACCATCTCCATGCGCTCGTCGCGGACTGGGCCCTGCTCGCCGATCTGTCCTTCGCGGACCTGCTGCTGCTTGTCCCGGTGCGGTCCGGCTCGGTGCGGGCGGGGCACGCCGGCGGCATGGAGTTCCAGGTCGTCGCGCAGGTACGTCCCACGACCGGACCCACCGCGTATCACAACGACGAGGTCGGCAGCGTCGTCATCAACCGGTGGGTCGTGCAGAACGCCTGGCGCGAGCACCGGATCGCGCGGGAGGGTGAGCCCGAGTGGGACGGCGGGGTGCCGGTGCGCACCGAGGCGATCCCGGTGCGCCACGGCGACCGGGTGATCGCCGTCCTGGCCCGGGACACCAACCTCGCGACGACCCGGACGCCGAGCGCGCTGGAGTCCGCCTACCTGCAGGGCGCGAACAACCTGGCCCTGATGATCGCCGAGGGTGCGTTCCCGTTCCGGGGCAGCTCCGCCGAGCTGCCCGAGGCGCCGCGGGTCGGTGACGGCATGATGCGCCTCGACGGCGCCGGCAAGGTGATCTTCGCCAGCCCGAACGCGCTGTCGGCGTACCGCCGGCTCGGCCACACCGGGAACGTCACCGGTGAGGACCTGCGCACCGTGCACCGCGCGCTCAACCTGCCGGCCACGACACCCGCGGTCTGGCACGCGATCAGCCGGCGCCGGCCGGTCGAGGTCGAGATCGAGGTGGGCAGCACGGTCGTGCTGCTGCGGGCCATCCCGCTCTTCCCCGGCGCGATCCGCGAGGTGCTGGTCCTCGTCCGCGACGTCTCGGAGCTGCGGCGCCGGGAGGCCCAGCTGCTGAGCAAGGACGCGACGATCCGGGAGATCCACCACCGGGTCAAGAACAACCTGCAGACCGTGGCGGCGCTGCTGCGCCTGCAGATGCGCCGGACGAAGGCGGACGAGGCCCGCGACGCGCTGCGCGAGTCGGTGCGCCGGGTGACCTCGATCGCCGTCGTCCACGAGACGCTCTCCCAGACGCTGGGGGAGTCCGTCCCGTTCGACGAGATCGCCGACCAGATCACCTCGGTGACCGTCGACCTCGCGTCGACCGGGACCCGCGCGACGACCAGGCGGATCGGGTCGTTCGGCCGGCTTTCGGGCGAACTCGCCACACCGTTGGCCCTTGTGCTCTCGGAACTTCTGCAGAATGCTGTCGAACATGCGTTCGATGGATCGTCGGGAGCGATCGAGCTCCGCGTGCGGCGCGCCGAGGACCGCCTCGACGTCGTGGTCGCCGACGACGGCGCCGGCCTGCCGGACGACTTCCAGCTCGAGCACTCACCCCGGCTCGGGCTGCAGATCGTCCGTCAGCTGGTGCTGGGCGAGATGCGCGGGACCATCCGGCTGCAGGCCGGTCCGGCACGAGGGACCGAGGCGCTCCTGTCGATCCCACTTTCTTGAAGTTGTGTGTTTGGGCCTCGCTGGCGCGGGTATGCAGGCCAATGTGTCCTCTGTTCACGATCCGCGTACGGCGGTCGTGTCGTCGCCGCAGGGCGGTCGTGGCGCATCGGGCGCCGCCGATGGTGCCGGCGGGGAGGCCGAGTACCCCGAAGGGGATGCCGACCCGAAAGATTTTTCGGCCGCTCCGTCCGGGTCCGCGCAGGGGTGTGCGCCGGACCAGCGGACAGAGCGGCCGATGGTGATGCGTATCGTGAATCTCGCCTCGGGCATGCGTCGATCGACCCGCGAGCGGATGGGAACGGACCACTGCGTGGCTCCGCAGTGGACATCCGGTCCGTCCGTACGCGGACAGGCGGTTCACGATCATTGTTCGGTTGTGTGCGGCCTACCTCAGGTAGGCCTGATCGGTCCTGATGCCGACCGGCTCGATCGCGCCCAGTGTGGGGCGCCCCGGGCTTGGGCGGTCCGGACTCAGGCGGTCCGGACTCTCAGCCGCACCTGGCGCTTGAGCGTCCGACGTTCATCCTCGCTCAACCCGCCCCAGACGCCGGAATCCTGCCCGGTGTCCAGTGCCCAGTTGAGGCAGTCACTAGTGACTGCGCACCGCCTGCAGACGGCCTTCGCCTCTTCGACCTGGCGTTCTGCCGGACCGGTCGTACCGATCGGGAAGAAGAGCTCGGGGTCCTCTTCACGGCAGAGCGCTCTGTGGCGCCAGTCCATGCGTACTACTCCCTCTCTCGTCTCGGGTCACACTGCACATCAGACGCTCGGTGAGCCGCCTTGGTTGCGTCGCGTCCCAGAAGAAAATTCCGGATGTCTGATCGGGTCGCGGCGACCGGGGCTTGTGCGAGTGCATGTGTGCGGACCCAACTGCACGTGCATCCACCTCGGACATTCGCCACCCTCCCACCGGAACGGGCAGGGGCGCAAGAACCTGCATGGTCCGTCACGCCCGGTCTGGCCGCTACCTGTCCGACGGGGACACAAGCGGACCAAGGATCACCCTGCCCTACGTCGGCCGGTGGTCATCACGAGTGGATCCCGTGGTTTGTAGTACTTCGAGGACCTTCGGATCATGTTGAATCGTTGTGGCGTAACGATGGGTCGGCTCGCCCCGCAGGGTCAAACGATGTTGGCCTGTCGGGTGATGCCGGTTAGTCATCTCGTGCTAGGCTGCCCTCTTGGTGTCGATCTGGCTGTCGCCGTGTGGAGTGGCGCGGTCGGCCGGCGTAGCACTGAGGACCACGCAGGCAACCGCGCTGACAGCGGGGCATACGACCAGCACGTGAACTGACCGCAGGTAACCGACGGCAGGTGAGTCGCGGAACACCCGACCGATCCACTCTCCACGCGGCGTGACCGCATGGAACGGACCGCGCAGGATGGGGCGATGGAGGTTCTGGGCCATCGTGGAAGCCGGACACCCGGTCCGGAGAACACGCTCGAGGCGGTAGACGCCGCGTTACGGGCAGGTGCGGACGGCGTCGAGCTCGACGTGCGCCGCAGCGCCGACGGCGACCTGGTGTGTGTGCACGACGCGCGGCTGCCGCGGTTGGGCGGTCGGGCCGTCATCCGCCGGTCGACCAGTGAGCTCGCCAGCCGTGGCATCCCACTGCTGACCGAGATGCTCGACGTCTGGGACGGCCGTGGCCGCCTCATCCTGGAGATCAAGAACCAGCCGGGCCAACCGGATTTCGACGCTCCACGCGAGCGGACGGCCCGCGCGCTCATCGAGCTGCTGCGGGCTCGCGGGCTGCCGGGCTCCTCCGTCACCGGCGCGCACCTCGATCAGGCGACAGCGCCGGCCCCTGGTGCGCCATCCGACGTCGACCCACAGCTCGCCCAGCTGGCCGCCGGTGCGCCGCCCGGCCCCGGTACGCCATTCGCGAACGGAGCGCTTCCCGCGAACGGAGCGCTTTCCGCGCCCGGCTCGGCGGGTGGGCCGGCCGGCGAATCGAGTGGGTCGAGCTCCACCGGGAACCCGGCGCCGGCAAGCCGATCTGTGTCGGGAATCACAGTCTCGTCCTTCGACTGGTTCGCGATCGAGGCGATCCGCGACGCCGGGCTCGGCGTCGCGACCGCGTTCCTCACGATGCCGCGGATGTCGGTGAGCGGCGGGGTCGCCTACGCCCGCTCGGCGGGCCACACGGAGCTGCACGCGCACGTGTCCGCCGTGCTGGGCGTGACCGACGCGGTCCCGCGCGCGCGGCGGGCCGGCCTCCGCCTCGTCACCTGGACGGTCACCGACCCGGCGACGGCGATCGAGCTGCGCGACGCCGGTGTGGACGGCGTGATCTGTGACGACCCCGTGGGCGTCGGCCAGGCGCTGCGGCGCCCCTGAGCGGGCGCTCTCAGCCGGCTCAGGGGCCTCGGTTGCCTCACCGCCTCAGGCGCCTTCAGTCGGCTCAGGTGACGACGCTCAGGAGCCTCGGGCGATTCGGTCGGGCTAGGCGATGACGCGCAGTGCCCGCGGGTGGTCGGTGAGCTCCACCAGCTCGAAGTTCCCCAGGACCTCGCCGTCCATCTGCACCGCGACCGGCTGATCGGCCCGCAGGGTCACCGCCGCCGCGTCGTGCAGCGTGACGACGTTGCGCCCCCGGGGGGTCGGCTCGTCGCCCAGCATCTGGAGCCCCGTCCGCAGCACGCTCGACAGCCTGGCGCGGCGCAGCCCCACCAGGTCGAGGCCGGTGTCGAAGGAGGCCTCCGGGCAGGCGGCGACCGGCCGGTTGTTCAGGTAGGTCCAGGGCCGGGTGTTGCAGACGATCGCGAGCGACACCTCGACGGGCTCACGGCCCTGCGCCCCGGGCTCGGAGTGGTCGACAGCCGCCCCGCCGGTCTCCCCGGTGCCGGCCGCCCCGCCGGCCTCGGTGTCCCGCGAGTCGCCGTCAGCCGCGTCGCCGTCAGCCGCGTCGCCGTCGGGCGCCGCGCGCCCGGTGGCCACCCCACCCAGGATGCCGCCCGCCGCGGTGATGCTGATCGCCGGGCCGGAGCGCCCGACCCGGCGGACGAGCTCGGCGGTCGCGCAGCGCAGGAAGAGCCCGGCGGTGCTGCGACGTCCCTTGTCACGGCGACGCTCGACCGCGGCGACCACATCGGCGTCGAGACCCATGCCGAGGCAGAAGGTGAAGTAGCGGGTCTGGTCGCCGTACCGGGCCCGGCCCACGCTCACCTGCCGGGAGCGGCCCTCGCGCAGCGCGGCAAGCAGCTCCCCGGTGGCCTCCACCGGCGACGCCGAGTACCCGAGCGCTCGGGCGAAGACGTTCGTGCTCCCGCCCGGGACGACGGCGAGTGCCGGGCCCTCGCCCGCCGGGCCGCTCTCGACCAGGCCGTTGACGATCTCGTTCACGGTGCCGTCGCCACCGAGGACGATCACCACGTCGATGCCGAGCTCGCGGGCCCGGGCACCCAGCTCCAGCCCGTGGCCGCGCCCCTTGGTGACCACCGTCTCCAGGGCGACGTCCGCGGCGAGAGCGGTGGCGAGCACGTCGCGGACCCGCTCGGTAGTGGTGGTCGCGACCGGATTGACGACCAGCAGCCCGCGCATGCCAATACGGTAGCCTGCGCAACCATTCCGGGCGTCGGCTGGGAAAACTCTCACACCGTCCGTGCGGATCCCGCGCCGTGGCGTGGGCCTCGCGGCGTGGTCCCCAGCGCCGTCGTGGCGAACGGGACGTAATCTCGGCGGATGGGTACCAACCGCGGCCCCGTCGGGGCGTCCGGCCCTGCTCCGGCACCGAGCGCGCGGGTCGTACCGCGTCCGCTGCTTGTCGCTGGCGTGCTGCTCGGCGTTGAGACGGCGGTGCTCGCGGGCCTGGGCGCGCTGCTGGTGGTCCGGGGCTTCGGTTCCGACATCGAGGACGTCGGCCGGGCGGAGACCGGTGGTGTGCTCGCTCTGGTGGGCGCGGCCTGCCTGGGCCTGGTGACCTGGGGGGTCCTGCGCGGCCGGTCCGGTTTCCGGTCGCCTGCGCTGGTGACACAGGTTCTGTGTCTCCCCGTTGCCTGGGGCCTGTTGCAGGGTGGTCTGTACGGCTATGGTGTGCCGCTGGTGGTAGTTCCGCTCGCGATCATCGTGTCCCTGGGCTTCGGCGGCGGGTACGCCAGGCCGGCCGAAGATGGCGACGCTTGATCGTGGCGGGCTGGGCGGCCGGGTGAGGAGCTGAACCGACCCGGGCCCAGGGGTCGGTTCGCCGGCAGGCTGTGCCGTGCGGCACCCGCGCCGAGCGCGGGTCGGACGGGCAGCGAACAGGACAGGCGTTGCTGGACAGGCAGGTGCTGGTGAGCAGTCAGGCTCAGGCCGGGCGGTTGGCCGGGCCAGGGGCGGGGGTGCGGCCCCGGGGCGTACCGAATGCTGGTCGGCTCAGCCGTCTTCCAGTAGCCCGCGGCGGAGCTGGGCCAGTGTGCGGGCCAACAGCCGGGACACGTGCATCTGCGAGATGCCGAGCTCGTTCGCGATCTGCGACTGGGTCATGTTGCCGAAGAAGCGGAGCAGCAGGATGCGCTTCTCCCGCGGGGGAAGCTTCTCCAACAGCGGCTTGAGGGACTCGCGGTACTCCACGCCCTCCAGCGACTCGTCCTGCACCCCCAGGGTGTCGGCGACGGCCGGAGCCTCGTCGTCCCCGGAGTCGGGCGCGTCCAGCGAGACGGCCGAGTAGGCGTTCGCCGACTCGAGGCCCTCGAGGACCTCTTCCTCGCTCATCTCCAGGTGACGGGCGATCTCGCTGACCGTCGGCGAGCGGCCCAGCGACTGGGACAGCTCGGAGGTCGCCTTCGTCAGCGAGAGCTTGAGCTCCTGGAGCCGACGGGGCACCCGGATCGCCCAGCCCTTGTCGCGGAAGTGCCGCTTGATCTCCCCGACGATGGTCGGGGTCGCGTAGGTCGAGAACTCGACCCCGCGCTCCGGGTCGAACCGGTCGACGGACTTGATCAGCCCGATGGTCGCGACCTGCACCAGATCGTCGAGCGGCTCGCCGCGGTTTCGGAACCGCCGGGCGAGGTACTCGACGAGGGGAAGGTGCATGCGGACGAGCTGGTCGCGCAGGGCGGCCCGTTCCGGATCTCCCTCGGGCAGCGACACCAGCCGGACGAACAGCGCGCGGGCCCGGATCCGATCCGGCGACCCGGCGCCGTGCCCGGACGCGCCGGAGCGGGAGCCCGCACCGGCGGCGTCGACGGCCTCGTCGGGCTGGGCCTGCTCGCCCACGGCCGAGGCGGGCGGCGGACCACCGTGCTCGGCGCCAGGCCCGGATCCGCGTTCGGCCAGGCCCTCGGCCTCGTGCGCCGTCCCGGTGATCCCGCCGACGTCGGGGCCGGCGGTGTCAGCGCTGGCGATGTCAGCGCTGGTGATGTCGCCGGCACCGCGCTGGCTGAGTGCCGCGACCGGGTCGCCCGCGCGGTTCGTGGGGACCGTACGAGGGGTGGTGGGTGTTCTGCCGGCTGAAGTCACGACGTGCCTACCGTGTCGCCGAGGGCCGCTGTGGAGGCCGCGCCGGAGCCGCGGACGTGCCCGGCCGGGGGCTCACCCAGGTCGGCCCGGACACCGCGGCGCTTCTGGAGGGCGATGCTTACCCGGGAGCCCGGACCGGTCGAGCTGGAGACGTCGCCGGCCAGCGCGGTCAGCACCGTCCAGGCGAACGTCTCGGTGGAGGGCGGCTCGCCGTCGAGGCTCTCGACGGTTACCAGGACTTTCATGACGCCGGGCTCGAGGGCGAACCTGCATTCCAGCGACGAGCCGGGAACGGCGGAGACGAGCAGCAGCGCGCACGCCTCGTCCACCGCGATCCGGAGATCCTCGATGTCGTCGAGGGTGAAGTCCAGCCGGGCCGCGAGCGACGCGGTGGCCGTCCGCAGGACGGTCAGATAGGCGCTCGCGGCGGGCAGGGTGAGCTGGACGACGTCGTGCGGGCCGCCGCCGTGGGTGGCCTCGCCCGAGGTGCCGCCGGAGTTCTCCGCGCCGCCGGTCGAAGGCGTCGGATTCACGTTCCTACCCCCAAGAGCCCGGGTCGTGCGAGGAAGGTCCTCGTCGATGATGTCGGTCTTCGTGCCTTTGTGTCGGGTCTTTCCGCCACCGGGTGTCGCTCGTTCGTGGATCTCGATCTGGCTGGGTCTGGCTCGGGTTCCGTCCCGTGATCGGTGCCTTGCTGTTGCCGGTGTCTTGCGGTCGCCGGCGCTGCGAGGCGGGTTTCCCGCGACCCGTGGTGTTGTGTCCGTTTCCGGACGACACTCCGGTGCCGGCGCCTGCCCGATCCATCGGGGCGTTACTCCGATGATGGCCCTGCCGAGGAGGTCCGACTCGCGTGGGCCCCGTCGTTCACCACCGTACCCAGCCCGCCTGGGGTATCGCAGGTCGGGTGATCAGAAGAGGGCGCCGAAGGCCCGACTGGTCGCGGATGGCCGCTTCCTGCCCGGCCACCTGGGTGTTCTCGGCGCCGGGCACGGCCGACCAGGTGGCCGCGGGCGGCCGGGGTGCCGGTGCGGAGGTCAGGTGACAGTGACCTTCAGGGCACGGTTTCAGCCGGGAAGGCGCACGTCAGGTAACACTGTCGTGATGTGGGCGGGGGCCTGCCAGCGTGTCGATCGCGCGGGCGTCCAGCCGCCAGGTGGTCCACTCCGAGGTGGGTGCCGCCCCCACCGACCGGTAGAAGGCGTGCGCGGGGGTGTTCCAGTCCAGAACGGCCCATTCCAGCCGCAGGTAGCCGCGCCGCCCGCAGATCCGGGCGAGCTCGGTCAGCAGCTCCCGGCCGTGCCCGGCGCGGCGGTGCTCGGGCCGGACGAACAGGTCGATCAGGTACATCCCGCTTTTCCCCGTCCAGGTGGAGAAGGTCGGGTGCCACATCGCGAAGCCCACAACGTCGGCCACGTCGCCGGCCGGGTTCGGCGACCCCGCCACCAGGCAGTGCGCCGCGGGTGGGTCGCCGAACAGGGCCATGGTGAGGTCGTCGGCGGTCATCGCGACCGCGTCCGGCTCGCGCTCGTAGGCGGCGAGGCCGCGGACCAGGGCGAGGACGGCTTCGACGTCCCCGTGCCGGGCAGGTCTGATCATGTCCGCTCCCGGGATGTGATCATTTAGATCCCCGGTGGACGGGATCACAGGCGCTCGCCCCACCGGCCGACGGGACACCCGACCCACACACAAAACCGGGCGCCCCCGCCGGGATGGCACTCGGCCACCCGGGGGAACGCCCGGCCCTACCTGTCGCCCGAGTCTCAGGCGGCGGCCTTCGTCTCCCAGAAGATCGTGGAGATCTCGTCGATCAGGTCCAGGAGCTTCTGGCCCTGTGTCGGGTCGACCGAGCCCTTGGCGCCGGCCGCGCCGGCTGCCTTGGTGGCCTGCCAGAACAGGTCATGCAGCTGGGGGTACTTCTCGAGGTGGTTCGGCTTGAAGTAGTCGGTCCAGAGCACCCAGAGGTGGTGCTTGACCAGCTCGGCGCGCTCCTCCTTGATGACGAGCGCCCGGGCCCGGAACTCCGGGTCCGTGTTGGCCTGGTACTTCTCCTGGATGGCCTTGACCGACTGGGCCTCGACCTTCGCCTGGGCCGGGTCGTAGACGCCGCAGGGCAGGTCACAGTGGGCACTGACGCTGATCGCGGGATGCAGCAGGCTCATGCCGCCGTCCTCTCTGTATCGCCTCGGGTCTGTCGCCCAGGGGCGGCCGCGTCCGCGCCGGGCGGGTCGGCCCTGGGTGGTTGCGATCGCGGGACGTGGATCGCGAGTAGGAGTCCGCGGACCAGTTTCCCGCCTTCTGGCAACCTACCCCCGTGAGGCCACGTGTTTCCGTGCGGGCGGTCGCTGTCCGCGGCGAGTCGATGCAACCAACCCTGAACGACGGCGACACATGCCTCGTGCTGTGGGGCGCGTCACCCAGACCGGGTGACGTGGTGGTGGCGCGGCTGCCCGAGCGCGGGCTGGGGGTCAAACGGGCCGAGTTCACCGACTCGGACGGATCCTGGTGGCTGCGCTCGGACAACGTGCGCACCGGCACCGACAGCGCGACGTTCGGGATGATCCCGGCCGGCGACGTCCTCGGCCGGGTCGTGGCGCGGTACTGGCCGCGCCCGCGTGCACTGCGCCGCAGCCGGCCACCCCGGGCGTGAGCCGCCCGGGCGGGCGGCGGGTCAGCCGCGGCTCGCGCCGGTGCTCAGCGGCCGCAGCGAGTCGTAGAACGCCCGGCAGTCGGCGTAGGTGGGGAGCAGGCCCGCCGCCGCGGCCTGGCTCAGTGTCGGCGCGGCGGTGTCCTTCTCCGACAGCAGCGGGGTCAGCTCGGCCGGCCACGGCAGGGCCAGGTCGGGATCGAGCGGGTTGATCCCGAACTCGCGCTCCGGCGTGTACGGCGTGGAGCACAGATAGGTGATCGCGGCGCCGTCCGTCAACGCCATGAAGGCATGCCCGAGCCCCTCGGAGACATAGAGGCCCCGCCGGTCGACGTCGTCGAGCAGGACGGCCGCGTGCGACCCGAAGGTCGGCGAACCGACCCGGATGTCGACGACACAGTCCAGCACGCGGCCGCTGACACAGGTGACGTACTTTGCCTGGCTGGGCGGCACCTGGGCGTAGTGCACGCCGCGCAGCGTGCCCGCCCGGCTGACACTGGCGTTCGCCTGGGCGAGTTCAAGCCGGTGCCCGGTCACCGATTCCAGCGCGTCGACGCGGAACCATTCGAGGAATGTTCCGCGCGGGTCGGAGTGCTGGCGAGGGGTGAACAACCAGGCATCGGCGATCGGCAGCTCGGTTACCTCCACGACAACGCACGCTACTAGGTTGGGCGCGGCGATTCCCGGTCAGCCTCGTCGCCTGCCGTGTGCCGTCGGTGGACGTCCCGCTTCGACTGGTTGACATCAGGATCGGCCTGACACGCGGGGCTTCCGCTCTGTGAGATGAAGGTCGGCGGATGGTGATCGCGGGCCGGCTCGAGCCGTGTTCGAAACCCCCGCGCGTCGCCTGTCGCACTCCGCAGGTCCACGGACGAACAACGCTCGCGTTTCGAGTGAATCGTCTCACGCTTTATCGGTCGTGGATGTGTCGCGAGGCATGAGATCATTGCCGTCGCGCCTGTGTGGAAACCGGCTTGAAACGCGGTGGATTCCGCACCCGGGTCGGACGATGCGGGCCGGTTTCAGGTCGTTTCCAGAAACGCAACGGCAGCTCCGGTGGCGGCCTTCCAGCGGGTCCCCGGGAGCGGACCGGCGCCGGCCCGCGTCGGCTGGCGGGCGCGGCCGGGGAGCTGATCGGCTGATCGGTAGGGTGGCCGGCGCGAGGACGTGCGGCGGCCGGCCGCCGTGTGCCCTGGCTCCCGCCGTGCCCCGGCCCTCAGGTGGGCCTGGCAGGCGGCCGGGTGTGCCGGACCTGGCGGCGCGGACTCCGGCGGCACCGCCCGTCGGAGTCGGATGGGCGACAGGTAGGGAAACACGAGGCGACAGACGGTTGTGAGCGGCGGAGGTTGGACTCATCCCGGGGAGCCCGACAAGTGCCATTACGTCACAGTTCAGCTACGTCACGGCGCCCGGGCGACGCACGCATGTTTCACGCGGATGTCATCCCGGGTTGGCCGCCGGTGAACCGGACCGGGAGGCCCGGAGCCTCGCGCGTGCCATATTGGAAGCAGCGTCGGGCCACCCCCGTCGCAGGCATGTGGCAGTCCAGCCACCTCACACGTCGAGGTGGCGCAGCAGTGCCCGCCGCCCCGCGAACGCCCGATCTTCGCCGGGGCCCCGGGAACGTCCAGCCACGTCCGGTCAGTGACACCGTTCGCCGGACGGAACCGCCGTGGCTTGTCCGAGGAGCCCCTTTCGTGACCGCAACCACAGACCACACGACCCTCGACTCGTCCCTCGCGGCCCCGACCGATGGGCCCGTCTCGCCCGCGGCACCGGTGACGTCGCCGGGGTTCGACGGGCCGAGCCCGCGCCCGTCCGACGACGACCCCGCCTTCGCGCTGCACCGGGGCGGGAAGATCGGGATCGGGCTGACCGCACCTCTGAACAACCGCGAGGACCTCTCGCTCGCCTACACCCCCGGCGTGGCCCGGGTGTGCACGGCGATCGCCGAGACGCCGGCCCTGGCCGACGAGTACACCTGGCGTTCCAACACCGTGATCGTGGTGACCGACGGAACGGCCGTCCTGGGCCTCGGTGACATCGGCCCCGCGGCCGCCCTGCCGGTCATGGAGGGCAAGGCCGCCCTCTTCAAGCACTTCGGCGGGGTCGACGCCGTGCCGATCTGCCTCGACTGCACCGACGTCGAGGAGATCGTCGACACGGTCGCCCGCCTCGCCCCGGGCTTCGGTGGCGTCAACCTCGAGGACATCTCGGCCCCCCGGTGCTTCGCGATCGAGTCGATGCTCCAGGACCGCGTCGACATCCCCGTCTTCCACGACGACCAGCATGGCACCGCGATCGTCGCGCTCGCCGCGCTGGAGAACGCCGCCCGGCTGACCGGGCGGACCCTCGGCGACCTGCGGGCCGTCGTGTCGGGCGCCGGCGCCGCCGGTGTGGCCGTCACCCGCATCCTGCTCGCCGCCGGCATCGGTGACATCGCCGTCGGCGACAGTCGCGGCATGATCTACCCCGGTCGGGACGGCCTGACGACGGTCAAGGCCGCCCTCGCCGCCGAGACGAACAAGGCCGGCCTGCGCGGCTCGATCAACGAGGCACTCGCCGGGGCGGACGTCTACCTCGGCCTCTCCGCGGGCAAGGTGCCCGAGGAGGCCGTCGCCACGATGGCGCCGGAGGCGATCGTCTTCGCGATGGCCAACCCGGACCCGGAGATCGACCCCGAGATCGCGCACAAGTACGCCCGGATCGTGGCGACCGGCCGCAGCGACTACCCGAACCAGATCAACAACGTGCTGGCCTTCCCGGGTCTGTTCCGCGGTGCGCTGGACGTCCGCGCCAGCCGGGTCACCGAGGGCATGAAGCTCGCGGCCGCCCGGGCACTCGCCGACGTGATCGCCGACGAGCTGGCCGACGACCACATCATCCCGAGCGTCTTCGACGAGCGTGTCGCGCCCGCGGTCTCGACCGCGGTTGCCGCGGCAGCCCACGCCGACGGAGTCGCACGCCGCTAGCACCTCCGCCGCGGCAGGGCTCGGGTCGTCCGGAGCGCTGCGGGCAGGGAAAGACAGAGCCTAACGCGACCGCCGCGGAACCTCAGAGTTCCGCGGCGGTCGCCGTTCGGAATCCGGGAGACCGCCGCCGCCCAGGAGCCCGGGGCGCCGCCTCAGACCCGGCCGCAGCCGGGGCAGGGGCGGTTCTCGTTGGCCTCGGTCAGTGGGCGCAGCGCGCCGCAGCCCTTGTAGGAGCAGCAGACGAAGTCCGCTGACGGGACGATGATCACTGGATCGCCGTCTGTCACGAGCACCACCGGCGGTTCCGGTACGGGCGCCGGCCGGCGCCGTCGCCAGCCGAACCGACGGCCGCCCCCGTCCCGGCCGCCTGTGTCCCGGCTGACTGTGTCCCGGCTGAGGGGGGCCGGCGTACTCCCCTGTGTAACCACGGGATTGAGTTCAACACATCCGGTCCGACCGCGCGACGGCCGGGCTGCCCGAAGCCTGTCAATCGGCCTGTGGTCGATCTCCCGGCTTCCGCGGCGTGCGGCGGGATCGGGGCGAACCATGACGAAGAGCAACGGCGGCGTCGGGCGCTGTCGTATGCCGCGTTCACCGGAACCGGACACGGATCGGACACGGATCGGACCGAGCGTGGAGCGGACGGTTCGGTGGCGTTGGTGGGGAGCGTCATCCTAGGGTTACCCTCGTGCTCGCCGCCGCCGCCGTCTCCATCAACCCGGACGACCCGCTGGCCGGCCTCGTGGTCGGCGACCAGCCGGAACCGGTCGTGCCCGAGGGCTGGACCACGGTCACCGTGCGGGCCGCCGCGCTCAACCACCACGACCTGTTCAGCCTGCGCGGAGTTGGGCTGCCGCCCGAGCGCCTGCCCATGATCCTGGGCTGCGACGCGGCCGGGGTCAGCGCGGACGGCGACGAGGTGATCGTCCATGCCGTCATCGGTGACCCGGCTCGCGGGGGCGGTGACGAGACCCTGGACCCGAAGCGGACCCTGCTCTCCGAGCTGCATCCCGGCACGCTCGCGGAGCGGATCGCCGTCCCGCGGGGGAACCTTGTGCCCAAGCCGGCGGCGCTGTCGTGGGAGGAGGCGGCCTGCCTGCCCACGGCCTGGCTCACGGCGTACCGCATGGTGGTCAACCGGGCGGGCCTGCCGGCGGGTGGTGGCGGGACGCTGCTCGTCCAGGGAGCCGGTGGCGGAGTGTCCACCGCGGCCCTGGTGATCGGCAAGGCGGCCGGTCACACCGTGTTCGTCACCTCTCGGGACGAGTCCAAGCGTAGGCGGGCGCTCGAGCTCGGGGCCGATCTCGCCGTCGAGTCGGGCGCGCGCCTGCCGAAGCGCGTGGACGCAGTGATCGAGACGGTCGGGGCCGCGACCTGGTCGCACTCGGTGCGCTCATTGCGCCCGGGCGGACGGATCGTCTGCTCCGGCGCCACGAGCGGCCCGAACCCGCCGGCCGAGCTCAACCGGATCTTCTTCCTGCAGCTCTCGGTGATCGGTTCGACGATGGGCACCCGCGGCGAACTCGCGGACCTCGTCGAGCTCCTCGACCGCACCGGTACCCGCCCGCTGATCGACGACGTCCGCCCGCTCACCGACGCCCGCGCCTCGTTCGAGCGTCTCGCGGATGGCGAGGTCTTCGGGAAACTCGTTCTCACGCCGTAGCCGGTTGACCGCTCCCGGCGAGTGGGAGGACCCGGTACCTGGGCTTCTGTGGTTCTGCGCCGTTCCGCGTCCGATCTGCGACACTATGTCGTCGACCATCCCGTCCGCGCGGTGTCATGGGCGTGGACGCGGTTGCCGGCATGACGAACACGGGACGGGACATTGGCCCAACGCCTCGGTAGTGCGTACACGTTGGATTCCCTGATCGGCCGCGGCGCCATGGGTGAGGTGTGGCGCGGCCGCTCCGACGACGGGACCGTGTTCGCCTTCAAGGTGCTGCGCGCCGAGCTGGCGACCGACGAGGAGCTCGTCGCCCGCTTCCTGCGTGAGCGCTCCATCCTGCGCCGGCTCGACTCGCCCCACACGGTGCGGGTGCACGACCTTGTGGCCGAGCGCGGGCAGCTCGCGATCGTCATGGACCTCGTCGACGGATCCGACCTGCGCCGGGAGATCCGCCGCCGCCGCACCCTGGCCCCGCTGGAGGCCGTGACCGCGACGAGCGAGATCCTCCACGGCGTCGGTGCCGCCCACGAGCTCGGGATCGTCCACCGTGACCTCAAACCGGAGAACATCCTGATGGCGCGGGGCGACACCGATGCCTGGCGGGCCATGGTCACCGACTTCGGCATCGCCCGGCTGCTGGACGGCTCGACGAGCCTGACGAAGCTGTCGGGGGTGCTCGGCACCCCGCACTACATGGCACCGGAGACCATCGAGGCGGGCCGGGCCGACACCGCCGCCGACCTCTACGCCGTCGGAGTCGTCCTCTACGAGCTGCTCTGCGGGGTGAGCCCGTTCGCGGACCGCCCGCCCATCGCCGCGCTGCGCGCGCACGTCGACCTCGTGCCCGGCCGGCCACCCGGTATCCCCGAGCCGCTGTGGGACGTCGTCGCCGGCCTGCTCGAGAAGGATCCGGCTCAGCGCCCGCGGACGGCACAGGACACTGTGCGCATGCTGGCGGCGGCGGCCGAGGGGCTTGAGGGCCTGCCACCCTGGCCGGCACTGGACGTCCCGCCGGCGGGTACCCGGGTGTCGGGCCCGGCAGCGGCGGTCCTCGACACCGGGCCCACGCGGATGGGGACCCGCAAGTACGACTCGTGGGAGCAACTGGGGCCCGGTGACGAGAACCCGGCCGCAGCCGATCCGCGGCCCGCCGCCGACGCCCTGGCGGCGCCGGGACCGGAGAACGAGCCCGCACGAGCGGCTGATGCCGCGGAGGGGGCGGCCGCACGGGCCGTGAGCGGGGCGGACTCGGGAGGTGGGGCCGACCCGCCGTACCCGCGGTCGCAGCCCGGCGCGGGGCCTGAGCCGGCGTCCTCTCCGGACCCGACGTCGCGATCGGTGCCCGGGCCCGCCCCCGCGCCGCGTCCGGGGCATGCTCACTGGCCGGGGGCCTCCGCGGCCGTCCCCGCGGCGCAGTGGTGGCAGCGGTCCCCGGCGCCGCACACTCCCGTGCCGCAGTACCGACACCCGGCAGCCGGCCAGGCGTGGTCGCCCGCACCGGGCCGTCCGGCGGGTTATGTGACCTGGCCGCACTCGCCACCGCGCCGCCCGCGGTCGTTCTGGCGGCGCCCCGTGGGGATCCTCCTGCTGGTGCTGATCGTGCCGTTTGCCGGTCTGGTGGGTCTCGGGGTGGTCCTGGGGGCGATCGACGCCGTCGAGGAACGCTCGTCCGGTCCCCGGGATCCGGCCGCCGCACTGGCGGAGAACGGTTCGGACGACCCGAACGCCGAGGTCACCGTCCATCTCGCCGACAGCAGGCAACTACAGGTCCGGGGGTCGGTGGAGACCGGGCAGGCGACGGTGGGCGGTGTCGCGCAACCGCGCAGTCTGATCATCAATGCCGTCGCGTACTCCTACCACGAAGAGCCGTTGAAGGTCGGTCAGGTGGAGTTCGACCTGGGCCGGCACTTCCTGCGTTTCCAGACCACGGTCGGTCTCGCCGACGACGCCACGAGCTCGGTGAAATACCTGGTCGAGGTGCACGGTGACGGCCGCCGGCTCACGGAGTACACCCTCGGCCTCGGCGAGGCGGAGCAGGCCGACCTGGATGTGACCGGCATCCTGCGGTTGAGGCTGTCGACCACGCTCCTCGGCGAGGAGGAGACCGTCGACAGCAGCTATGCCTACTACCGCAGCAGCACCGTGTTCGGGGACGCTCGGGTGATCGGCCGACAGGGCGCCGTTCCCCCGAACCCGACAGCGACGGGCTGATCCCGGCGCGGCGCGCCGGCCTGCTCTCGGCCGGTGGCGCTAGAGGTCCGGGTCGTCGTCGGGGCGGGCCAGCCAGGTCGCGAGCTGCTCGACGGCGTCCTCGAACTGCGGGTGCAGGTCGACGAAGGTGCGCAGAGCGTCGGCGAGCGAGTCGAACGACACCGATTCCTCGCCGCGGCGGGCAGCCAGCTCCTCGATGCCCCGGTCGGTGAAGTACATGGTGGAAAGGTATCCGTCCCGACGCTGCGGCGGCCTCAACGAGGTCCGGCGGTGAGCCGGGCCCGGAGCAAGCGGGCCCGGCTCACCGCCGAATGTCTCCTGACCGGCATGCGGCCAGCGGGCACGGGTGTGCCCGCGGGGTGATCAGCCCTCGAAGGCCGCTTCGACCAGCGCGGCCTGCTCGCGCTCGTGCACCGAGGACGAGCCGCCCGCGGGGGCGGCCGCGGCCCGCCGCGAGACCCGCCGCAACCGCAGGCCGTCCGGCAGCGACTCGGGCAGGTTCAGGGCCATGTGCGGGTAGGCGCCCTGGTTCGCCGGCTCCTCCTGGACCCAGACGAGGTCGGTCACGTTCGGGTAGCGGCGCAGCAGCGCGGTGAGCTCCGGCCCGGGGGTCGGGTAGAGCTGCTCGACGCGGAGCAGGGCGAACCGCTGCGCGTCGTTGCGCTTCACCCGCGCGGCGGCCAGGTCGTAGTAGACCTTGCCGGCGGACAGGAGCACGCGCTTCACGCTGGCCGGGTCGCTGACCGCCGCGTCGTCGATGATCGGCTGCCAGGAACCGCCGGTGAGCTCCTCGACGGAGGACGCCGCCGCCTTGAGCCGCAGCATCGACTTCGGTGTGAAGACGATCAGCGGCCGGCGCACGGGCGACAACGCCTGCCGGCGCAGCAGGTGGAAGTAGCTGGCCGGGCTGGACGGCGCCGAGACGGTCATGTTGCCGTCCGCGCAGAGTGAGAGGAAGCGCTCGATGCGGGCGGAGGAGTGGTCGGGGCCCTGACCCTCGTAGCCGTGCGGGAGCAGCAGCGTCAGCGACGAGCGCTGGCCCCACTTGGCCTCACCGGCCGAGATGAACTCGTCGATGATCGACTGCGCGCCGTTGGCGAAGTCGCCGAACTGCGCCTCCCACAGCACCAGGGTGTCGGAGCGGGCCACCGAGTAGCCGTACTCGAAGCCCATCGCCGCGAACTCGGAGAGCAGCGAGTCGTAGGTGTAGAAGGTGCCCACCTGCGAGTCACCCTCCTCGCGCAGGGTGCGCAGCGGGGTGTGCTCCTCGGCGGTGTAGCGGTCGACCAGCACGGAGTGCCGCTGGCCGAACGTGCCGCGCCGGCTGTCCTGGCCGGTGAGCCGCACCGAGACGCCGTTGAGGAGCAGCGTCCCGAAGGCGATGGTCTCGGCCAGGGCCCAGTCGATGGAGGCGGTCTCGACCATCTGCGCCCGGCGCTCGATCTGCGGGCGCAGGCGCGGGTGCATGACGAACCCGTCCGGCAGGCTGACCTGGGTGTCGACGACCTTCTTGACCGCCTCGGGCGACACCGCGGTGGTGACCGCGGCGGCCGCGGCTGCTTCCGCCGGTGTGGTCACGATCCGTGGCTGCGGCGTGGGCCGGGTCGTGGTCTCCCGGGTCTCGGCGAACGCCTTCTCCAACTCGGCGCGGTAGCTCTTCATCGCATGCTCGGCCTCGTCGCGGGTGATGTCCCCACGGCCGATCAGCGCCTCGGTGTAGACCTTGCGCACCGAGCGCTTGGAGGCGATGGTGTCGTACATCAGCGGCTGGGTGAAGGACGGCTCGTCCATCTCGTTGTGGCCGCGGCGCCGGTAGCAGACGAGGTCGATGACGACGTCCTTGTTGAACTCCTGCCGGTAGGCGAAGGCCAGCGTGGCGACCCGGACGCACGCCTCGGGGTCGTCCCCGTTGACGTGGAAGATCGGCGCCTGCACCATTCGCGCCACGTCGGTGGCGTAGACCGAGGAGCGGCTGGACGTCGGCGACGTGGTGAAGCCGACCTGGTTGTTGATGACCACGTGCACGGTGCCGCCGGTGCGGTAGCCGCGCAGCTGGGAGAGGTTCAGCGTCTCGGCGACCACACCCTGGCCGGCGAACGCGGCGTCACCGTGGATCAGCACCGGCAGGACGGTGTAGCCGCTGAAGCCCTTGTCCAGCACGTCCTGCTTGGCGCGGGCCACGCCCTCGAGCACCGCGTCGACGGCTTCGAGGTGGGACGGGTTCGCCACCACCGACACGGGGACGGTGCGGCCGTCCTGGTCGGTGTAGACGCCGTCGGCACCCAGGTGGTACTTCACGTCTCCCGAGCCGTGGGCGGTCTGCGGGTCGACGTAGCCCTCGAACTCGTCGAAGATCTGCCGGTAGGACTTGCCGACGATGTTCGCCAGCACGTTGAGCCGCCCGCGGTGGGCCATGCCGATGACGACCTCGTCCATGGCGGCCTCCGCCGCCCGGCTGAGGACCTCGTCGAGCAGCGGGATCGTCGACTCGGCGCCCTCGAGGGAGAACCGGCGCTGGCCGACGTACTTCGTCTGCAGGAAGGACTCGAACGCCTCGGCGGCGCCGAGGCGCTCCAGCACGTAGAGCTGCTCGGCCGGGTCGGGCCGCTCGGCCGAGCGCTCGACCCGGGCCTGGATCCAGGTGCGCTCCGCGGGCTCCTGGATGTGCATGTACTCGATGCCGACGCGGCGGCAGTACGAGTCGCGCAGCACGCCGAGCACGTCACGCAGCGACATCGTGCGCTGGCCGGCGAACCCGCCGACCGGGAACTCCCGGTCGAGGTCCCACAGGGTCAGCCCGTGCCCGATGATGTCGAGGTCGGGGTGGCTGCGGATGGCGAACTCGAGCGGGTTCGTGTCGGCCATCAGGTGCCCGCGCACCCGGTAGGCGTGGATGAGCTCGAGTACCCGCGCGCCGTGGTCGAGGTCGCCCTCGTGGTGCGCGGAGATGTCGGGCAGCCAGCGCACCGGGACGTAGGGCACGCGCAGCGAGTGGAAGATCTCGTCGTAGAACCCGTCGGCGCCGAGCAGCAGCTCGTGAATGCGCCGCAGGTACTCTCCGGACTGCGCGCCCTGGATGATCCGGTGGTCGTACGTGCTGGTCAGAGTCATGATCTTGGAGATGGCGAGCTTCGACAGGGTCTGCTGCGACGCGCCCTGGAACTCGGCCGGGTACTCCATGGCCCCGACGCCGATGATCGTGCCCTGGCCCTCCATGAGCCGCGGGACGGAGTGCACCGTCCCGATGCCGCCGGGGTTGGTCAGGCTGATCGTGACGCCGGCGAAGTCGTCCATCGTCAGCTTGTTCGTCCGTGCACGGCGGACGAGATCCTCGTACGCCAGCCAGAACTGGCTGAAGTCGAGCGTCTCGGCCTTCTTCACGGCGGCGACGACGAGCTGGCGGCCCTTGGGTGTCACCAGGTCGATGGCGAGACCAAGGTTGACGTGCTCGGGCTGCACCAGGGTGGGCTTGCCGCCGACCTCGGCGTACGAAGCATTCATCGCCGGGTGGTCGACCAGCGCCTTGACCATGGCGTAGCCGATGACATGGGTGAAGGAGATCTTGCCGCCGCTGGACCGGGCGAGATGCCGGTTGATGACGATCCGGTTGTCGGCCAGCAGCTTCGCCGGCACGGCGCGCACGGAGGTCGCCGTCGGGATGTGCAGCGAGGTCTCCATGTTCGAGACCACCCGGGCGGACGCGCCGCGCAGCGGGGTCTGGGCCCCGGCTGCGGCGGGCCTCGCCACCGCCGGCTTCGCCACGGGCGCAGCAGCCGGCGCCGTGGCCTGGGCCTGCGCCGGAGCCGCCGCGGCTGCGGGCGCCCCCGGTGCCGGGGAGGGCGCGGAGGGCACGGGCGGGCGCGGTGAACCGGGGTCGGTGGCGGCGGCCGCCTGTCCGTCGCCGGCGACCAGTGTGCCCGCCACATGCGGGGCGGACGGGTTCGCGGGACGGTAGTCGGAGAGGAACTCACGCCATTCGGCGGAGACGCTCTCCGGGTCCTCGAGATACTGCTGGTAGATCTCGAAGACCAACCACTCGTTGGGGCCGAAGTCAGGTTCTGACGCGGGTACCGTCGGTGCTGTCACGGGGCCAATCGCCTCTATCCACGGTGTACATCTCTGCCTGTTCACAGGCCCTTCGCTACCGTCTGCTCAGGTTACCCGCTGTGGACGGACCCGCTTGAGGTGCCCTGCCGGACGTCACATCACAATTGACACCATTTGGCCGGGTCGATCGGTCGGCCGGCGTTCCCGCCGTGCCGCCCGTCGGCCGTCGGTGGCTTTCCCTGACACCAGAAGCAATGGTCAGGCCACGGACCCGGTTCGCGTCGGCCGTCCGGTGCAGAGCGCGAGGTCTTGTGACGCCCGTCCGGAGCTCCCGGTGCCAGGCTCGCGCCCGACGTTCACCGGCCGATCGGGAGGCCCGGCGCCGTCGCTCTGGGTGACTGCCTGCCGGAGGGCGGCGGGCGCGGGAGTGAGCACGTCAGGGGAGCCGTCAGAGGGGTGGAAAGCCGAGTGGTCGATCACGAGGAGTCATCCGCCGGCCGGGTCCGTCCAAGCGGCAAGATCCGCCTTGGGGTGGACGTCGGCGGCACCTTCACCGACCTGGTCGCCGTCGACCCGGACGGCGCGGTGCGGTTCGCCAAGGTTCCCTCGGTGCCCGTCGACCCGTCCGACGGAGTGCTCGCCGCCCTCACCGCCGCGGGGCTGGACGGACCACTCGTGGGCACGTTCGCCCACGGCACCACCGTCGCCACGAACGCGCTGCTGGAGCGGGCCGGTGCCCGCACGGCCCTGGTGACCACCCGCGGGTTCCGGGACGTGATCGAGATCGGCCGGCAGAACCGGCCGTCGCTCTACGATTTGACCCTCGACCGGCCGCCCGCCCTCGTCCCGCGCGAGCTGCGCTTCACCGTGGCGGAACGGTGCGGCCCGCACGGGGTGCTCGAGCCGCTGCGGGCCGCCGAGGTGGACCGGGTCGTCGAGGAGGTCGCGGCCGTCCCCGGCCTCGACGCGGTCGCCGTGTGCCTGCTGTTCTCCTTCGCCCACCCCGACCACGAACGCACCGTCGCGGCCGCCCTGCGCGCCCGGCTGCCCGGGGTCACGGTGGTGGCCTCCAGCGAGGTCCTGCCGGTCTTCCGCGAGTACGAACGGTTCACCACGGCCGTCGCCGACGCCTACCTGACCCCGCGGCTGTCGTCCTATCTGCGGGCGCTCGAGCGGCGCTGCGCCGCCCGGGACGTCACCGTCCCGATGATCATGCAGTCCTCGGGCGGGGTCACCGAGCTGGCCGAGGCGGCCGGCCACGCCGCCCGCTGCGTGCTCTCCGGGCCGGCCGGGGGAGTGGTCGGCGCCGCGTACGTGGCCGGCCTGTCCGGCGTGCGCGACCTGCTGACCTTCGACATGGGCGGCACCTCCACCGACGTGGCGCCGGTCCTCGACGGCCGCGCGCTGACCACCTCCGAGTCGGTGCTCGCCGGGGTACCGATCGTGCTGCCCACCGTGGACGTCCACTCGGTCAGCGCCGGCGGCGGGTCGATCGCCTGGGTCGACGCCGGCGGCGCGCTGCGCGTCGGCCCGCGCTCCGCCGGCGCGGACCCGGGACCGGCCTGCTACGGCCGCGGCGGCACGCGGCCCACGGTGACCGACGCCGACCTCTGCCTCGGATACCTCGCCGACGGCGCCGGGCTCGGCGGCGAGGTCACCCTCTCGCGGGCGGCGGCCGAGGCCGCGCTGGGCGCGCTGGGCGCTCCCCTCGGGCTCTCACCGGTCGAGACCGCCGCCGGGGTGGTGGCGGTCGCGGACGCCGAGATGACCCGTGCCCTGCGCGTCGTCTCCGTGGAACGCGGCCTCGACCCGCGCGAGCTCGTGCTGGTCGCCTTCGGCGGAGCCGGCGGGACGCATGCCTGCGCGCTCGCCGAGGAGCTCGGGATGACCAGGGTCCTCGTCCCGCTCGCGGCCGGCGTCCTCTCCGCGCTGGGCCTGGCGATCGGCGACGTCCGGCGTGACCACGCCCGCCCGCTGATCGGCCGTCTGGGCGAGGTCGACCTGGCGGCCGCGTTCGCCGACCTCGTCGCGAGCGCCGACCTCGCGGCAGGCGCCGGCCTGGCCGGGGGCCACGATTCCGCGGGCGCGGTCGTGCTCCAACACCGGCTGGACTGCCGCTACGTGGGGCAGTCCCACGAGCTGACCATCGACGTGGCGGAGCCCGGGGGCGGCGGCAGCGAGGCCGCGGGCGGCGGTGGTGCGGCAAGCGGCGGTGGTGCGGCGGACGGCAGCGGTGCGGCGGGCGGCTGGGCGGCGGGGGCCGGCGGGCTCGTCGACGCCGTCCGTGCTGCCTTCGAGGCCGAGCACCTGCGCCGCTACGGGCACATCGCGGCGGGCCGCGAGATCGAGACGGTGGCCGTCCGCCTGGTGGTGACCGTGCCCGGGCCCAGACCGAGACCGGTCGCCCCGCGCCCCGACCCCACGGCGCGCCGCGGCCGGCGCCGGGCCTGGACGGACGGCGCGTGGCACGAGATCGACGTGATCCCCCGGGCGGCCCTCGGACGGGGAGACACGGTGACCGGCCCGGCCGTCGTGGAGTTCGCCGAGGCGACCTGCCTGCTCCGCCGTGGTTGGACCGGCGTCGTGGACGACATCGGGACGATCGTCCTCACCCACACGACGCCGTCCGCCGTCTGAACCCGTCCGCCGTCCGCCGTCTGACGGAGTCGGGTGGGCGGCGCTGGATTGTTTGACGGGTATCCAGCGAACGGGAACAGGGTCGGGGTGTGGGCCGTTACTGTGAACAGCGCCGGTCCGTATCATGGCCCCCGGACCCAAATTGAGTCGCTACGTGCGACATCGCGCCGCGAGGCGACCTGGCGGGCCGGCGCCCTAACACGTTGCGCCCCGTCCTCTCTCCAGAGGTCGGGGCGCCGTCGTGTCCGGGGGTTGTCGAGCCCGCGGGCTCAGGTGGCCTGGCGGAAGTGGTCCCATCCGGTGCCCCGCCGGTAGTCGAGCCCGCCGACGAGCACCCCGTGACCCGCGCCGCGGTCATCAGGCCGGGTCCCGTCCGGGCCCACATGGGTGGGGGCGGCCGAACCCGAGGCCGCATCGGCGGGGACGGCCAGTACCCGTCCGATGACGACGCAGCCGGCCGGGAGCAGGGCGGTAGGAGCAAGGCAGGCGACCAGCGCGTGGTCGTCACCTCCAGTGAGAACCCAGGTCAGCGGATCGGCGCCCAGCACCGCGGCGGCGTCCCGGATCGGTCCGGGCACCGGCAGCGCCGTGGGGTCGATGTCGATCCACACGGCGGAGGCCGCCGCGACATGGCCGAGATCGGCGAGGAGACCGTCCGACACGTCGCACATCGCGTGCGCCCCCGCCGCCGCGAGCAGCGGGCCGAGCGCGTAGGGCGGGTGGGGCCGCCGGTGCGCGTCCACAACCTCGGCGTGCGCCCGCAGGATCTCGGGGGGGAGCTTGGTGGCGCGCAGGAGGGCGAGGCCGGCCTCGGCCCATCCGATCCGTCCCGCCAGCACCACCCGGTCGCCGGGGCGGGCGCCGTCCCGGCGGATCGGGGCTCGTCCGGCGAGGTCGCCGAGCGCGGTGATCCCCAGCACGATCCCGGCGGCCGAGCTGACGTCGCCGCCGGCCACGGACGCGCCGACCAGCGCGCACTCGTCACGCAGGCCGTCGGCGAGCTGCTCGGCCCAGGCGACGGGCAGCTCGCCGGGCGCGGCGAAACCCACCACCAGGGCGGTCGGGCGCGCGCCCATGGCGGCGACGTCGGCGAGGTTCTGCGCCGCCGCCTTGCGCCCTGTGTCGTACGCGGAGGACCAGTCGCGCCGGAAATGCCGGCCCTCGACGAGCAGGTCGGTCGTGACGACCACCCGTCCGTCGGGAGCGGCCACCACCGCCGCGTCGTCACCGGGCCCGAGCAGGACGTCCGCCCCGACGGGGAGGCGTCGGGTGATCGCCCGGATCAGCCCGAACTCACCGGTCTCCGCCACCGTCGGCCCGCTGCCGGTGCTGCCGGTGCTGCCGGTGCTGCCGGGGTCGGTGGTGTCGTCGGTGCTTTCGGTGTCCGGCTGGCCGCGTGTGCTCATTGTGGAGCCACGGTAGTCGGCCGGTCCTCGTCTCCGGTGCGTGTCTGGACGTTGGCTGACGTCTTCCGCCGGACCCGGATCGGGGCCGTCGGGCCCCGCCCGCGTGACGAACAGCAGCCGCCGGATACCGGCGCGTGCCCCTCTGGTACCCCTTCCGTGGGCTCCTCACCGGGTGACGCGCGGCGCTGAGCTGGAGCTGAGTGAGGGCTGGACCGCGACTGCAACATCCAGGACATCTCGGCGTCATGTCGCGCTGCGACTCTGACGCGCGTGCAGCGCCCCCACCGCCACCGTCTGCGACCGGCCCCTACCGAGGCCGCCGTCGCCGTCCGGTCGTCCGCTGTCCCGTCCGCCGGTGCGCCCTCCGATCCGGAGCGCCGAGCGACGACCAGGACGATTCCGGCCTACGCCGGTCGCCGGCACGGGTAGAACGCGAGTGGCCCTGCAACCCGGACGAGGAAAGATCGAGGGCCGGCACTATCTGCCCTCCACCCCCGAGACAATCAGCTGGGGTGCCCTCCCGACCGCGCGGACGCGGCCGGTCCTCAGCATCGACCCCGGCACGACCGTCACCATCGACACCGTCAGCCAGGAAGGGATCCTCGAGGACCAGGGGCGGGACCCGGACACGTTCTTCCGCGGTTTCGGCGTGGCGCCGTCCGAGGTGCTCGAGGACGCGCGGGCGATCGCCGCGTCCGGGATACCGCACCGCTTCGGCCGCGACGGCGCGCACATCGTGACGGGCCCGGTGTACGTCCGGGGCGCCGAACCCGGCGACGTGCTGCGGATCGACGTCATCTCACTGCACCCGCGCGCCCGCTACGGCGTGATCTCCACCCGGCACGGCGCCGGCCTGCTCGCCGGCGAGTTTCCCGAGACCCCGGCACCCGACCTCGACGCCGACGCCCGGCGCTGGCAGGCATATCGGACGGACACGTCCTTCTGCGCGGTCGAACGCCGCCGCGGCCGGCTCTTCGGATCCATGCCGAGCGGCCGCGACACCCGAATCCGCTTTCCGCTCAACCCGTCGCTGGGCATCATGACCGTTGCCGCGGACGTCCCCGACGGCCCGGTCGCCTCCGACTCGGTGGGCCGGCACGGCGGCGCGCTGGACTGCCGTGATCTCGGCCCGGGCTCACATCTCTACCTGCCGATCCAGGCACCGGGCGCGCTCTTCGCCGTGGGTGACCCCCACTACGCCATCGGCGACGGCATGATCGGCGCGACCGCGCTGGAAGGTCCGCTGCGAGCCACCCTCCGCCTGGTGACCCTGCGGGACGCGGCGGCCCGGGCCGCTCTCGGCTCACTGCGGGAGCCGTTCATCGAGACCGACGAGCTGTGGATAACGTCGGGATTCGACCCCGATCCGCGGGAGGCCCTGCGCCGGGCGGCCCGCGCGGCGGTGATGTTCCTCCAGACGAAGGTCGGGCTGGACCGGGCGGCCGCGGTCGCTTACCTGTCCTCGGCGGCGGACTTCGGGGTCGGCAGGCTGGCGGGCGGCCCGGAATCCGGGTACTGCCGCATCCGGCGCGCGGACTTCAGCGAGCCCACACCGGTGAAGGCCCGACTGCCCCGAGCCGGTTTCGCCCGCATCGTCGGCGGCACGGACGGCGACACCGACCGCGACCATGACACCGACCGCGACCATGACCATGATGCCGGCCGCGGCGGTGACGGTGACCATGATGCTGGCCGGGATCGCGGTGGTGACGGTGACCTTGACGTCGACCGTGGTCATTATGGCGGTGGTGACCATGGCGGTGGTGGTGACCATGGCGGTGACGAGGCCCGCCTCCCGGAGCAGAACCACGTTTCTGACCGGGACCGTGCCCCTGAGCGGGACCGTGCCCCTGAGCGGGACCGCATGCGCGACGCCCCGCCGCCCCAGCCTCTGGAAACCCCCACCGACGACGGGGCCGCCTCCATTACCCGGGGCCCGGCCGCCTGACCGGAGAGGCCTCTCAATACAAGCGTGGCGGGTGAGTGAGCGTATGGACTCATTCACCCGCCACGCATTTATCGGGGTTAGTTAGGCGTCGTCTAGGCCTTCTTGGTCGGAGAGGGGGATGGGGCGCCAGCGCTGGCGACGTTCGTCGGGGTCGGAGTGGACGGAGGGCATGCCGCCGACCGGGGGAAACGAGCCCGCCATCATGCCGTTCTGCGGGACGTTCGGGAGGCCGGCCGCCCCGTCCGGTGCGACTGGCCCGAATGCTCCGGCCGCCGCGCCGGTCCCGCCAGCCGCCGTGGTCCCGCTGGGCGGCATGCTGCGGCTGGACGATGTGGTGTCGCCGGGTGTCGGGGTCCCGCCGGGTGCCGTGGTCCCACCGGGCGGCATGCTGCCGGTGGGGGATGGCATCGCGTTGGGCGGTGCTGATCCACCGGGGGTTGCCGTCCAGTCGATGCGCGTCAGATCGTCGAGGGGCTCCGGTGCGCTGGGGCGCGCCGGTCCGCCGGCCTGGGGTGAGCTCGAGGGAGTCCTCCCGCCGGGGGAGGCGGCATCGCCAGGCAGTGACGGTGCGTTGGGCGAGAGCGATACGCCCGGCCAGGAGTCCGGACCCGGGTAGATGTGCGGGACGCCCGGGAACCCGTTCGGGGCGGTCCCGACCGATGCCCAGCCGGTCGGTGACCCGCCGGAGGTGGGCCATCCCGCGGTCGCCGAGCTCGGTGTGGCCGCGTTCGCCGGTGGGGTGGCCGGGGTCTGGGTGCTCGGAGTCGGGCCTCCGGCCGGTCGCGATCCGGGGGTCTGTGGTTCCGAGGCCGCCGCAGCGGCGGCCTGGCCCGAGCCGGGTGTGCCGCTCAGCAGGGGTGCCCCGTTCGCACCGGGTGAGCCGGACGGGCCGGGTGTCGCGATTGGGCCGGACGGGCTGGTCGAGCCGGCCGGGGCCGGGGGCGCGGTGCTGGGCAGGGCCGAGTCGGTCCGAGGGTCCCAGGAGGCTCCCGCGGCCCCGGGAGCGAGGTCCGGGTCGGTGGCCCCGTGGCCCGTGATGCCCGGGCCCGCGAGTCCGGAGCCGTGGGTGCCCCGGCCCACGACACCCAGCCCGAGGACGCTGAGGCCCGCGTCGCCGACGTCCGTGTTGCCGCGGTCCGCGTTGCCGGTGCCCCCTGATCCAGGGCCGGTGGCGCCGATGCCTGCCTCGCCCAGGCCAGCGGTGCCGGTGCCCGCGCCGATGCCCCCGCCCGGCTGGGCGGTGCCCGAGCTGCCCGCGTCCCGACCCGACGGCTCCGCCGGTGTGGCGGTCGAGCGTGCGTAGCCGTGGAAACCTGTCGCTGAGGGGTCGCTCTGGGGGGTTGGCCCCGAGCCCGGACCGAACGTGGCCGGGCTGGCCGGCGCCGGCGGCGGCACGGACGCCGGCGGCGGTACGGACGCCGCCGCGGCCGCGGGCGCCGCCGGCGCCGGCGGTACGGGGCTCGCGTAGGCGGGGGCGGCGAGGAGCTGGGTCACCAGCATCGCCGGATCCGGCTGATCGGAGACCGGCGGCGCGAGCGCCACCGGGATGGTGGGGGCGATGCCGGCCGCGGCGAGCCGGGGCCACAGCGGGGCGAGCGCCGCCTCCGGGTCGATCTCGAACTCCGAGCGGCGGACCCGCCAGATGCGCCAGCCGACCCGGCGCAGCTCGCGTTCGCGGGTCAGGTCCCGCTCGACGTCCTCGGTGGAGCGGGTCGCGTCGCCGTCGCATTCGACGGCGAGCCGGGCGCGGCCGCCGGAGACCACGAGGTCGAACCGCCGGCCGTTGATCTCGACCTGCGGGGTGACGTGGTATCCGCGTGAGCTCAGCGCCAGGAACACCCGCTGCTCGAAGAGCGAGTCGAACCTGGGGTGCGGCAGCACCGGGCTCACCTCGGACGGCGAGAGCGGGGTCGCCATGATCGCCATCGGCGCCGACACCGAGTGCGCGAGGACGTAGCTGAGGTAGCTGTGCCGCAGGTCGCCCGGGTCCAGGTCGGCGGTGGAGACCGAGTGGAACAGCCAGACCTGGTCCCGGGCCCGGGACGCGGCGACGTTGAACCTGCGCTGGTACTCCAGCCTGGTCAGCGAGGTGGTGGACGTGCCTGGCGCGATCACGAGCGACAGGAAGACCACGTCCCGCTCGTCCCCCTGGAAGTCCGGAGGCGAGCCCACCCGCAGGTGGCGCCGCAGCTGCTCGGCCGCGGACATCCGGGCGGACAGCTCCGAGCGGATCAGCTCCGCCTGCGCGGTGCCCTGCAGCACGACGATGCCGAAGCTCAGCCCCCGGTAGCGCGGGTCCTCGGCGCAGTTGAGCACCTGGGTGACCAGCGCCTCGGCCTCGATCGGGTTGCGCGGGCCGGCGGGGGTCGAGGTGGTGTAGGCGTGCGGCACGAACTGCGCGCGCAGCGGGGCGAGGCGGTCCGCGCCGAACTGCCGCAGCGGGACGAGCGGGGCGTCCCGGTAGAACATCGCCGACGACCACTCGATGATCTCCGGCATGCACCGGAAGTGCTCGCGCAGCCGGACGACGTCCCCGAACCGGGTCCGCAGCAGCGAGAACAGGCTGGACCGCGGCGTGAAGCCCACCCGAAGCCAGCTCGGGATGTCCGGCAGGAGGGTGTCGAGCCTGGTGAAGACGGGTTCGAGCTCCTCGACGGACGCGTCCGGCGGGGTGCACTGCCGGTCGTCCCCGACGACGATCACCCGGGGGGCCAGCCACAGCAGGAAGAGGCTGTCCAGGCCGGCCTGACTGCCCTCGTCCACGATGACGACGTCGAAGCTGTCGCGTACCGCGGGGATGGTCGACAGGACCTCGCTGATCGGCATCACCCAGGCCGGGACGGCGGTCTGCGCGATGCGCATGGCCTCCCGGGCCGCCTGCCGGTAGCGCTCGGCGTGGCGTCCGGTGAACCGGCCGCCGGCGGCCATGGCGTCGGCGTAGGCGCGCAGGGCGGCGGACTGCTCGGTGCCCATCCGCTCCAGGCAGTGCTTCCAGGCCAGGGCGCCGGCCAGCTCGGCGGTGGCGGAGGCGACCAGCTCGTCGGCGGCGTCCAGGTCGGCGTCGAGGTCGGTCTGGTCGACGGCGCGGACGCGGGCCAGCCAGGTCGCGGCGACGGCGTGCGACCAGGCCCGGCCGAACGACTCCATCCGCTCCGGCCCGAGGCCGTTGAGGCCGACCCCGGTCATGCCGAATCCGCCCGCACCGAATCCGCCCGTACCGGATCCGGCCGTACCGAATCCGCCCCCGCTGAATCCGCTAGCCGCGAAACCGCCTGCCGAGAAGGCGCCTGCGGCGAATCCGTTCGGGCTGTTCCAGCCGCCTGCGCCGCCCGCCGCGGAGCCGTGACCGCCCCATTCCGGGTTCGGGTTTCCCGCGGTGAGGTTGCCCAGCGCGAGCAGGTCGGCGAGCAGGGGATGTGCCTCCCGGACACGTCCGAGCAGCTCGGCGCGACGGCGGGCCCGCGCGCGGCCGTTGAGCGCGCCCGCCGTCGCCTCCAGGGCCGCCACGTACTCGGCGGGGTCGCGCGCCTCGACCGCGATCGCGAGCAGTGCCAGCTCCGGGACGGCGTCGGGCTGGCCGGCCGCCGCGACGAGGTCGGCGGTGAGGTCCCGCAGCTGGGTGCCGGCGACCGTGGCGGACTGTCGCAGCCGATGGGCGTTCACGGCGGCGCCGACGTCCGCGCAGGACGTGGGCGAGTCGAGCGTGATCGTCTCCACGCCGAGCGCGTCGAGCAGCGCCGCGAGCCGGTCGCGTGCGGCGACGGCGACGTCGATGGCCCGTGCGGCGTCCTGGGCCTCGGTGAGCCGGGCCAGACGCACCTCCAGCTCGACGGCGGGATCGGGGGCGACGCCCAGCAGCGACCACGCCCGGGTGGCGGCCTCGAGGGCCACCTCGGCCCGCAGCCGGCACAGGGCCAGATCGAGCAGCTCGGGGGAGCGGGGCGTGACGCCGTCGACGGTGGTGCCGTCAAGGAGCAGACCGGCGTCCTTCTGCGCCTTTGACCGGAACAGTCGGCGCAGCGAGCCGCCGGCCTCCATGTGCTCGCGCAGCGCCAGCGCGGACGACAGCAGCCTGGTCAGGTCGCTGCCCGGACCCTCGCCGCCGGTGGGGAGCTCGACCCGGTGCAGGCCGAGCTCGACCACCGCCTGGCTGGCCTCCGCGATCGCGGGTGCCGCGGCAGCGACCTTCGTCCACAGGACGGCGGCCCGCCCGGCGAAGGCGTCGGCGAGGGCGTCGGCGACCCACTGCTGGCGGACGGCCCGCCGGCCGACGGCATCGAGGGCGCGCCGCACGTCGTCGGCGCCGGCCGCCATCCGTTCCGCCGCCTCGTCGCCGGCCCGGGCGAGCGCGTCGGCGATCACGGGCGCCATGAGCACGGCCTGCCGGCTCAGTGCGTCCTCAGCGGCCTTCGCGGCTGTCAGCGCGACCCGCTCGATGTGCGCGAGGACGGACAGTTCGGAGCGGGTGGGCAGCTCGCCGAGCTCCGGCGGGAGGCCGAACGCCCGCTGCTCGCGCAGGGCGGACAGCGCCAGCGCGGAGGTGATCGGGGAGGGCACGGTCGGCGGGTCCGAAGGCCCGCCGCCGGATCCGAGCAGCCCGGTCGATCCGCCGGCCGGTCCGAAGCCCTCCGCCTGCCCCGAGCGGTCTGCCCGTCCTGAGCCGTTCGCTGGCCGTGAACCGTCCGCCGGCGTCGGCTCCTCGGCCGGCGTGGATTCGCCACCCGCGGTAGCCGACCCGTTGGGCGCGCCGGGCCCGCCCGCGGTCTCCGAGGCGCCGTCGACCGCCTGGCCCGGCCGTGCGGTCTCACTGGGCTGTCCGGCCCGACTGGGCCGTGCGGTCTCACCGGACTGTGTGACCCGGTTGGACTGTTCGGTCCGGCCGGGTTGCACGGTCTGGCCGAGCGGGGTGCGCTGGCCCGGTGGGGCCAGGCGCGCCGCCGGGCCGAGCACGAGCGGCGAGGTGGGCGGCGCGGCGGACGTGTCGCCGAACCCGGCGAACCCGCCCTGCCGGGAGGACGCCGCGTCGGCGGCGGCGCGGCCGGGTGGGGTGGCGTCCGGCGTGGTCAGCAGCTGCCAGAGCTCGGCGGCCTCCGCGTCGGTGATCGGTGGACGCGGCCAGCCGCCGCCCTCCGGCCCCGGCACGGGCACCGGGATCCAGCCGTGCTCGGCGGCCTCGTCCCGCAGCCGGGCGGCGATCTCCGCCCGGGTGCCCGACCAGCCCGGCCCGACCTCGTAGGTGCCGTGGCGGCGCCACTCCGCCGCTCGCCGGGCCGCGACCGCGGTCGAGATCCGGTCGCGTTCCGCGACAGCGGAATCCCGGCGTGAGCGCGCCGTCCGGATCCGCTCGTCCTGCGACCCGGCGTCGTAGACGGCCTTCTGCGCGGCCAGCGCGCTCACGCTGGTGGCGAGCTCGCCCGCGCCGCTCTCGGCGCTGTCGGTGAGCGAGACGCACAGCCGGCGCAGCTCGGGCGGGAGCTTCTCCTGCAGCACCCGCAGGGCCTGGCCCTTCTGACTGGTCACCAGGACCCGGCGGCCCTCGGCCAGCAGCGCGCTGATTAGGTTCGCGATGGTGTGCGTCTTGCCGGTGCCCGGCGGGCCCTCCACGACGACGCCGTTGTCCATGCGCAGCCGCCGCATGACCCGCGCCTGCTCAGGGCTGATCGGCAGCGGCGAGAGCCACTCCTCGGCCTCCGCGGGACGTCCGGACTCCGCCGGTTCGCGGTGCCGTCCGGCGCCACGCTCACCCGGGGCGGCGGTGATCGCGCGCGGGCCCGGTCCGGCGCCCGGGTCGGGGTCGGGGCCGTCGCGGGAGGCGAGCCACGCCAGCCGTTCGGAGGTGTCCAGGGTCTCGACGAGCTGGGCCAGGCCCAGCGGCGGACGGCCGTCGCCGCGCAGCGCGTCCAGCATCTGCTCGTAGTAGTTGAGCAGCGCGGCGTGCCCGCGCGAGCGTAGGACGAGCGCCGGCGCGAGCGTTACGGCGGCGCTCGGCCCGGCCGGGCCAGGCGGCGGCCAGCCCGGACGGTACCCGGCGGTCGTCCCGTCGACGGCGAGGGTGAGCCAGTCCCGCAGCAGGCGCTCGTCGTCGGCGCCCAGCGGGGCGGCGTCCCGGGAGCGCAGGCGCTCGTGCAGCGCGTTGGTCCGCTCGGGCCGGAACGCGGGGACGCCGTCGAGGAACGCGCTGTCCTCGAGCCGGGTGGACGTGCCTCCCGGCACCCGCAGCCGGACGGCGGACGTCATCGGGTCGACCTCGACCACCAGCCGGGTGACCAGCAGGTGCCGGCGGACCGGGCGCGGCAGCCACCAGGTGAGCAGGCCGGTGGCGAGCACCAGCTCCAGGGTGTCGCCCTCCTGGGCCAGTCGCTGCGCCACCCCGTACAGCGTGGTGTGCAGGTGACGCCGGTCGGCGTCGGCCCGGGCCCGGGCACTCCACACGTGCCAGGCCCGCGCCCACTCCGTGAAGGCGGCCTGGACGTCGGCGGGTACCTGCTCGGCCTCGTCCTCGATGCCGTCCTCGGCGCCGTCCTCGACGCTGGCAGCCCCGGAGCTGCCGGCCTCGCCGCCGGTCGGCTGGCTGGCGGTCGGCTGGTCGCCGTCTTCGTGGCCGCGGGTCTCGTTGTCGTCCGACCCGTGGCCGGCTGCGCCGTGGCCGTCGGTTCCCTTACCGTCGGTTTCGTTGCTGCCGGCCTCGCCGGGGCCCGCCCCGGTCCGCGGCTCGCCGTGGCCGGGCTCGCCCGGGGCGGCGGTGTGCCCGGTCCCGTCGGGGCTGACGCCGTTCGGGCTGACGCCGTTGTGACCAGACCCGTTGTGACCAGACCCGTTGGAGCTGATGCCGTTCGGGCTGATTCCGGTGAACTTGATGCCGTTGAAGCCGGCCCCCTTGGGGCTGGCGCCGTTCGATCTGATCCCGTTGGGGCTGCCACCGTCTGTCGTGCCCGGCACGACGACGCCGTTGCTGGTGCCGGCTCCGTTGCGGGTCGGGCTGTTCGTGGGCGGCCCGTCGCCGGGGGCCTTCCCGCTCGTCTCGGCGGCCCCGCGCGGTTCGGCGGCACCGCGCGGTTCGCTGTTACCCGCACCGCCGTCGGCCGGCTCGGTGGCCGGCGCCTGCGCGCCGTCGCTGCCGGCGCCGGCTGATCCGTCCGGTGCCGGTGCCGGTGGCTGCTGCGGCTGCGGTGGTAGGGCGAGAGGCGGGGGTGCGGGCTTGGCGGGTGCCGGAGTCGGGCGGGGCGGGGGGTCGTAGACGAGTACCGGCGTGGCGGTCAGGTCGATGTCGGCGGGTGGCACCGGGCCGTGCAGGACGATTCCCGGGTTGGGCAGGCCCGCGGCGAGGCCGCCGCCACGCACCGGCAGCCGCACCCGTCCGCGCAGGATCTCGGGCAGCGGTGGGGCCGGCGGCAGCAGCGCCGCGGCGGGTGCCTCGAGGAGCACCTCACCGGCGCCCGCGTGCTCGAACAGGGACAGGCCGGCGGGGAGGTCGGCGAGCCAGATCACCAGCGGGTTGTCGTCGACGTCGACGACCTGTTCGGACTGGGAGACGGCCACCTCGTGCAGGAACCGGACGAGCCGGTGGCAGCGGTCGCTCAGCGCCGCGTTCCGCTCGCGCAGGGTGGCGGCGCGCTGCTCGGCGTCCGCGGCGGCGGTTGCCCTGGCCTCCGCCTCGGCGGCGCTGACCGCCTCGGCTGCTGCGTCCGCGTCGGTGGGTACCCCCGGGCCCGTGGGCGCGCCGGCGTTCGGATCACTCGCGGCCAGGCCGCCGTCGGTGGCGTCGCTGGCCCCCGTGCCGCGGGTGCCGGCCGCGGCCGCGTCCGCAACGGCGGCAGCGGCGCGGGCGGTGCTCCGGGCCGCGGCCCGGGCCGCGCGGGTCATGCCGCCGTCCGTGGTCATGCTCCGGGTGTCCACGGCTCGGGTCTCCGAGTGCCGCGCGTCCACGTGCCGGGCGTCCGAGTGCCGCGTGTCCGCCTGCCTCGCGTCCGTCACTCCCGAATCCGCTGTTCCCGAGTCCGTCGTCATATCTCTCCCCGATTCCGGCCGGCGAGTGCCGGCGTCGGAACTCGCGACAGGACATCGCGGATGTCCCGTCTCGTGCGTTCCAGGACCGGTACGCCCGGTACCGGAACTCGTGCAAGCCTCCCGGACGAATGCGGACGACGCGGTCGCGACCCGCGGATATCGGTGCTCATCCGCATGCACAGTTGGCCCAGGGGGTGTGGCGATCCGGGGCGATGGCCCCCGGAACCGGGGCAGCCCGGCCCGACGCGCCCCGCCCGGGCCGCTTGTTCGTGGGATCCGGCGTGCTCTCCGGCGTGCCGTGACCGGCCCCGGGGCCCGGATGCGACAACATACGCATCCGTGAGGTCACGGTTCTTTGCCGACACCCACGTGCACTCCAGGTACTCGCGGGCCTGTAGCCGCGACTGCGACCTGGAGCATCTGGCGTGGTGGGCGGCCCGAAAAGGCATCCGCGTCGTCGGGACCGGCGACTTCACCCATCCGGCCTGGTCGCAGGAGCTCGCGACCAAGCTGGTGCCGGCGGAGCCGGGACTGTTCCGGCTGCGTCCCGACCTGGAGCGTGACGTGCTCGCGACGCTGCCCGCGTCGTGCCGCACCGCGACCCGATTCATGATCTCTACGGAGATCTCCACCATCTACAAGCGAGGCGACCGTACAAGGAAGGTTCATCACCTCCTCTACGCGCCCGATCGCGAATCGGCCGGTCGGATCACGTCCGCACTGGCCCGAATCGGCAATCTCTCCGCAGACGGACGGCCCATCCTCGGCCTGGACTCCCGTGACCTGCTCGAGATCACGCTCGGTGCCGGCGAGGGCTGTTACCTGATCCCCGCGCACGTGTGGACGCCCTGGTTCGCCGTGTTGGGCTCAAAATCCGGGTTCGACGCTGTCGAGGACTGCTACGCCGACCTCGCCGAGCACGTCTTCGCGCTGGAGACGGGCCTGTCGGCGGACCCGGAGATGTTCTGGCGGATCTCCGGGCTGGACCGCTACCGGCTGGTCAGCAACTCCGACGCGCACTCCCCGCCGATGCTCGGGCGGGAGGCCACCGCCTTCACCTGCGAGCCCGACTACTTCTCGATCCTCAGTGCGCTGCGCACCGGCGACGGGTTCGGTGGCACCGTCGAGTTCTTCCCCGAGGAGGGGAAGTACCACCACGACGGCCACCGCAAATGCGGAGTGGCGCTGACGCCGGAGCAGACCCGCGCGGTCGGCGGCATCTGCCCCGAGTGCGGGCGTCCGCTCACGGTGGGCGTACTCAACCGGGTGGACACGCTCGCCGACCGCACGGAAGTGCACCGACCTGACACGGCGGGTGACGTCACGTCGCTGGTGGCCCTGCCCGAGATCGTCGGCGAGATCCTCGGAGTCGGGCCGAAGAGCAAGTCGGTGGCGACGCAGGTCAGCACCCTCGTCTCCCGGCTCGGCCCCGAACTCGGCATCCTCTCGGACGTCCCGCTGGACGCGATCGCGGAGGTGGGCTCGCCGACGCTGGTCGAGGGCATCGGACGGCTGCGCCGGGGCGAGGTGATCCGCCAGGCCGGCTTCGACGGCGAGTACGGCGTCATCCGGCTCTTCCAGCCCGACGAGCTCACCGCCGACGCGGGCACGCTGTTCGACCTCGGCACCCCCGGCCTCGCGACGGCGCCGCAGGCCGGCATCCGCCGGGGCCGTGGCGCCGGCCGGGGCGGCACCGCGCTCGCGCCCGGTGCCGCCGAAGCAGCCGAGGTCCCCCAGGCCGCCGGAGCTACCGACGTCGCCAAGGTCACCGAAGCCGGTGACCTGTTCCCGGGCGATGACGCGGTGGAGCGCAGCGGCCCGCCGTCGGTGCTCGACGGGCTTGATCCCGACCAGCGGCGCGCGGCCGAGCACGTCGGCGGGCCGCTGCTGGTCCTCGCCGGCCCCGGCACCGGGAAGACCCGCACGCTCGTGCACGCCATCGCGCACCGGGTCCGTGAGCTCGGCGTGCCCGCCGAGCAGTGCCTGGCGGTCACGTTCACCCGCCGCGCTGCCGGCGAGCTGCGAGAACGGCTCGATGTTCTGCTTGCGCCAGGCCCGGCCGGGACGCGTGCTGAGAGCACACCCGCGGACGGCACGCCCACAGATGCGGCGTCCACGAGCGGTGCGGCCGTGGACGAGGCACCAGGAGACACGGGGAGGCCCGGTGCCGGCGCGCTGGCGACGACTTTCCACGGCCTCGGCCTGCTGATCATCCGGGAGCAGCATGTGGCGCTCGCGCGGGCGCCACGGGTGCAGGTGGCCGACGACGCCATCCGCGGGGAGCTGATCGACGAGGCGATGCACGGGACCGACGGTCCCGAGGCGCGGCGCCGTGCCGCGGCGGAGCTGGCCGAGCTCAAGCGGCAGCGCGCCCTGGGGCGCACCTACCGGGACCACGCGCTCGCCGGGGTGCTCGCCCGCTACGACGCCGCACTGCGTGATCGCAACATGGTCGACCTCGACGACCTGCTCACGCTGCCGTTGGGGCTGCTGCGGTCGAACCCGGACCTGGCGGCCGAGTACCAGCGGCGCTGGCGGCACGTCTGGGTCGACGAGTTCCAGGACATCGACGAGGTGCAGTACGGCCTGCTGCGCGAGCTCTGCCCGCCCGCGGCCGACCTGTGCGCGATCGGCGACCCCGACCAGGCGATCTACAGCTTCCGCGGCGCCGAGGTCGGCTTCTTCCTGCGCTTCGAGCAGGACCGTCCCGGCGCCCGGCGGGTCTCGCTCACCCGCAACTACCGCTCGACGCCCACCATCGTCAGCGCCGCGCTGGACGCCATCGCGCCCACCACCTTCGTGCCCGGCCGCGAGCTGCGCGCGGTGACCGGCCTGGACGAGGACGGCCCCGTCGTCGTCCGGCAGTGCGCGAGCGAGGCCGAGGAGGCCATCGCCGTGGCCGACCTGATCGAGGAGGCCCTCGGCGGCACCTCGTTCCACTCCCTCGACTCGGGCGTGGACGGCTCGGAGCGGGGCCGGCTGTCGTTCGCCGACATCGCGGTGCTCTACCGGACGGCGCGCCAGGCCGAGCCGGTGATGGACGCGCTGGTGCGCCGCGGGTTCCCGTTCCGCCAGCATGCCCACACCCCGCTCGCGGACGTCCCGGCCGTCGCCGCGGTGCTCGCCCTGCTGCGCGATCGCCGTGACACCGCGCCCCGTACGGTCACCGCGCTGCTGCGGGACGCGGCCGCGCGGCTCACCGACCTCGCCGCGGCCGCCGGCACCGAGCTCGGCACCGCTGCCGCCCTCGCGCCCGGTGTCGCTCAGCCCGGCGGGGTCCCGGCGGGACGGCTGCCGAGCGAGGCGGAGATCCGACGCGCCGCGGAGCTGCTCGCCCCGGCGGCCGCGGTCGCCGGGGACGATCTCGGCGCGTTCCTCACCTCGGTGACCCTGGCGACGGAGGTGGACGGGCTCGACCCGCGGGCGGACCGCATCTCCCTGCTCACGCTGCACGCGTCCAAGGGGCTGGAGTTCGGCCTCGTCATCATCGTCGGCTGCGAGGACGGCCTGCTGCCGCTGCGCTGGGGTGGGTCGAGCCCGTCGGCCGACGCCGAGGCGGAGGAACGGCGGCTGCTCTTCGTCGGGATGACCCGGGCCCGCCGCCAGCTCGTCCTCACCCATGCCGCCCGGCGCCGGCGCGGCGGCGACCTGGCCGACACCGGCCCGTCGGCGTTCCTCTCCGCCATCGACGGACGTCATCTCGACAAGCGCACGCGGACCGCGCAGGGCACAGCCGCCGCCGCACGTCGCCGGTCAGCCGGCCGCCAGCTCCGCCTGATCTGACGGCGCGGCGGCTGCCCGATCTGACGGCCGGGCCAGCCGCGTCTGACGTGACGGACGCGGCTGGCCCGGGGCGTATCCGTCGGGCCAGCCGCGCCCGGGCGGTCAGCCGATCCGGGCGAGGGGGAAGTGCCGCGCCGCCGCGTCGAGGACGTCCAGGAGGGTGTCGATCTCGGCGTCGGTGTTGGCCGCGGTCACCTGGATCCGCACCCCGACCTGCTCCCGGGGCACCAGCGGGAACGGCGCCACCGTCACGTAGATCCCGCGCTCGTAGAGGAAAGCGCCGAGCGCGTCGGCCCGCGCCGGGTCGGTCAGCGGGATCTCGATGATCGGGTAGCCGGAGGTGTTCAGCGTGGTCAGCCCGAGCGCGCGGATCCCCGCCAGCAGGCGGGCGGTGAGGCCGTACAGGGCCACCCGCGCCCGCTCGCCCCGCTCGGCGTTCACCCGCAGCCCGACCTGCGCGGTCGCCAGCGAGGCGACCGGGGGCGGGCCGGAGAAGATGTACGGGTTGGCCATCGTCTTCAGGAAGTCCTTGAGCTCGGTCGGGCACGTCGCGAACGCGAGCAGCGAGGAGTAGGACTTCGAGAACCCGCCGACCAGGATCAGGTCGTCGTAGCTCTGCCCCAGGTGCCGCACGATCCCGTTGCCGCGCAGGCCGTACGGGGTGGGCTCGTCCGGCGCGCGCTCGCCGATGACCCCGAAGCCGTGGGCGTCGTCGACGTACAGGACGGCCTCGTACGCCCGGACCAGCTCGAGCAGCTCTGCCAGCGGCGGGCCGTTGCCCGTCATGCTGTTCACCCCGTCGATCGCCACGACCCGGGGATAGGTGGTACATGCCCGCAGCCGGCGTTCCAGCCGATCGAGCCGGTCCTCCCGGAAGCGCCGGACGGTGGCGCCGCGGCCCAGCGCCATCGTGGCGCCGTCATGCACCGAGCTGTGCGCGTGCAGCTCGACGAACAGGGTGCCCTGGCCGACGAGTGCGGGCAGCACCGACAGGTGGATATGGCTGATGGTCGGGAGTAACAGCGTGTCCGGCGCGCCGAGAAGGTCCGCCAGCGTCTCCTCGATCTCCACGAACAGTCGTGGATTAGCGATGATGCGTGACCAGCTCGGGTGGGTTCCCCAGAGATCCAGATACTCCGGAACGGATTCGATGATCTCTCGGTCGAGATCGAATCCGAGATAGTTGCAGGACGCGAAATCGATCAGCCAACGGTCGCCGATGCGAATGCGCCGGCCGTCGATCTCGTCCACCCGCGAGTCGTAGAACGGCGACTGGCGGCGCATGTGGTCCATCTCCGCCATGACGCCGTAGGGCCGGGCCAGGACGTGGCGGATGCCTGCGCCGGCGTGGGCCTGCGGGCGCCCGGCCGGGGGAGTCCCGGTGTGACTGGGGGTTCCGGTTCCGGTTCCGGCCCCGGGCGCGGGCCCGGGCGGCGCCTCGTGGGCGGCCGGCGCCGCGGGGTCGGCCAGGTGCGGGGAGATCTGTTGCGGAGAGAGCGGTGTTGTTACAGATGCCGTCTGGACGGTGGTGGGTGGTGCCGGGACGTCGATCATTGGCCTGCGGACCGGTTCGCTGGACGGGGGCAGGGATTCCGAGGTCTGCGACACCGGCTTCCTACTTCCGGTCGCAGGTCGGGCATGCGGGCATCGGCGCCATCGCCGTCACCGGCCTTTCAGGATCGCCGGAAACATTCTCTCCGGGTCACGGGAAACGAAAGAAACGACGGAGTGCCGCCCGGTGCGCCGTGAATCGTATTGTGAAGATCGTGGCGCACGGCGAAGACCTATGTCTGCACATTAGCTCGGAGAAGGGGCTTTTTCCACCGATGGCGAAGATTCCCCCGCTCTGCGCCGGCCGACCGGGCGAGGCCGGTGGGCCGGCTGCTCTGATCGGGGGCCGGCTGCGCCGGGCGCCGCCACGGGCGGACAACCCTGTGGGGGCACAGTGTTATCGTCCCCGGCATGTCCGAGACCGCGTCCGCCTCGAGCCGCCCGACGTCGAGTGCGCCGGCTTCGAGCACGCCAGCTCCGAACACGCCAGCTCCGAACACGTCGACGTCGAGCGCGTCGACGTCCAGCAGGCGGGCGTCGGGGGACCGGCCCGCCGTGCGCGACCTGCCGTACTCCGGCTTCGGTCTCTCCCGGTCGGTCACGCTGTTCCGCGCGCACCGCAAGGAGCCGGTCGACCCGGCCGGTTTCTACTCGCTCATCGCGGCCGACTCCGTCCGCCAGCTCCGCCGGTACACGACGCTGTCCGGCCAGCTGGTGCTGGATGTCGGCGGCGGCCCCGGTTACTTCCGGTCCGCGTTCCTCGACGCGGGCGCCAGGTACTACTGGGTCGAGCCCGACGTCTCCGAGATGGAGGCCGGTGGTCTCGATGTGCCCGGCCGGATCCGCGGGAGCGCGCTCGAGCTGCCGTTCCGGAGCGACTCGATCGACCTCTGCTACAGCTCGAACGTGCTTGAGCACGTACCCGACCCGTGGCGGATGTGCTCGGAGCTGGTGCGGGTGACCCGCCCCGGCGGGCTGATCTTCCTCAGCTACACGAACTGGCTCTCGCCGTGGGGCGGGCACGAGACGGCGCCGTGGCACTACCTCGGTGGTGACCGCGCCGCCGACCGCTTCGAGAAGCGGCAGGGCCGCCCGCCGAAGAACCGGTTCGGCCAGACGCTGTTCCCGGTGTCCGTCGCGGGCACCCTCGCCTGGGCCCGCCAGCGCTCCGACGTGGTCGTCGTCGACGCGATGCCGCGCTACCTGCCGGACTGGGCGAAGGCCATCCTGCGTGTCCCCGGCGCTCGTGAGGTTGTCACCTGGAACCTCGCCATGCTCCTGCGCAAGATCTAGTGTTTTAGCGCCCTGCCAGAGCCCCGACCTCCGGGCCCGGCCGTCACCGCGCGGCCCGGCCCGGGTCGGCGGGCTCCCCGGGCGGCGCCGGTGGGCGTCTCGGGGGGCGGGTCTCGGCGGGGCCCGGCTTGCGCGGCGGCGCCAGGCGGGAGACGGGCAGCCGGTCGCAGACCATCCGCGCCTCGTCGTCCCGGACGGCCCGCAGCGTCGCGAGGAACTCCGCGCGCGGCACCTCCCGGGCCCCGAGTGTCGTCAGGTGCGCCGTCGTCAGCTGGACGTCCAGCAGCGCGCCGCCGGCCCGGCCGAAACGGTCGAGGAAGTCGACCAGCGCGACCTTCGAGGCGTCCGAGGCCCGGTGGAACATGGACTCGCCCATGAAGACCTGTCCGACCTGGACGCCGTACATCCCGCCGACGAGCGCGTCGCCGTCCCAGATCTCGACGCTGTGTGCCCAGCCGAGGGCGTGGAGCCTGGCGTAGCCCTCGATCAGCTGCTCGGTGATCCACTGGTGCGGCCCGTCGCGGCGGCAGGCCCGGACGACGTCCACGAAGCACTCGTTGAGCGTGCTGGTCCAGGTGCTGTTGCGCATCCGGATGATGAGTGAGCGCCGGATCCGCATCTCGCCCGGCGCGAGGACGGTCCGCGGGTCCGGGCACCACCAGGGCGGGTCCACGTCGTCACCCGGGCCGTCACCGGCGGCACCAGCCGCACCGGCGGTGCGTTCGGGCACGTGGCCGATGAGCGGGATGACGCCGCGCGCGGCCGCCGCGCGCAGTGCTCCGCGCAGCTCGGCCGCCTCGGCGAGGTCGTCCGCCGGCCAGGGGAAGGCCCCGCGGCGGTAGGCGCCGATCAGCGCCGGGGGGGTGAGCCCCCCGCCCGCCGCCACCGGTCCGTAGGCGGCTGCCCGCTCCAGGTATGGCTCGAGCAGGGGATGATCCCAGCCCGACCGGGGGGGTTCGGGTAGCGGCGGGGTCAGCCCCACAGCTGGCCCGCGGGGGTTCGCGCGCCGGTGCCGCCGTCATCGTGATCGTCGATCTCGGCCGCGATCCTGGCCGCGGCCTCCGCCGTGGCGGCAGCCTCCGCCTGTGCGACCGCCTCCGCCTGGGCAAGGGCTTCAGCCTGGGCCACCGCGACCGTCTCGCCCGCAGCCTCCGCCGAGGACACATCGACCACCTCAGCTGCCACCTCCGCCGCCGCCTGCGCTGTCGTCGTGGCCTCCGTCGTCGCCTCCGTCGTCGCCTCGGCGGCGGCCGCGTCGACCGCTGCCCGGACGACCGGTGACGACAGCATCGCCGTGACCTCGTCCGCGGGCCGCGGGCGCCCCAGGAAGTAGCCCTGGGCGACGTCGCAGCCGTAGTTCCGCAACTTGTCGAGCGCGCTCGCGCTCTCCACGCCCTCGACCACGATCCGCAGGCCCAGGGCGTGCGCGAGTCCGACCGTCGACCGGACGATCGCCTCCGCCTTCGCGCGGCGCAGCCCGGATCCGTCCTCGAGTCTCGTCACGAACGACTTGTCCATTTTCAGCATGTCGACCGGAAGCTCCTGGAGGTACGCCAGCGAGGAGTAGCCCGTGCCGTAGTCGTCGACGGCGATCTGCACGCCGAGCTCGCGCAGCTCGCCGAGCACCGCTGCGGTGCGTACCCGGTCCAGCATCAGCGTCGTCTCGGTGATCTCCAGCTCGAGCGCGGACGGCAGCAGCCCGTACTGGGCGAGCAGCCCGCGCACCTGGTCGGGGAACGCGCGGTCGAGCAGGTCGGAGGCGGAGAGGTTCACCGCGACGGCGACCTCCAGGCCGGCCTCGCGCCACCGCCGGCACTGGGCGAGCGAGGTCTCGAGCACCTCGATCGTGAGCATCCGCATCAGGCCGGCCTGCTCGGCCAGCGGCACGAACGACTCGGGCGTCAGCAGGCCGCGGGTGGGATGGCGCCACCGCACGAGGGCCTCGACGCCGTGCGACCTGCCCGAGGCGAGCTCGACCTTGATCTGGTAATGGACCTCGAGCTGACCGGTGCCCAGCGCGGCGCGCAGCGACTCGATCATGTCCAGCCGCAGCAGCGTGTTCACCTCGGCGCCGGGGCGGTAGTACTCCACCCCGGTCCGGCCGGACTTCGCGCCGTACATGGCGACGTCGGCCCGCTGCAGCAGGGTCTGTGCGTCGGCGGCGTGGTCCGGGTAGAGCGCCGCGCCGATGCTCGCGCCGACGTGCAGGGTCATCCCGCCGACCTCGAAGGCGCCGGACAGCGCCACCAGGACGCGGTCGGCCACCCGCCGGGCGGTGTCGGCGTCGGCGTGCTCCAGCAGGACGGCGAACTCGTCCCCGCCGAGCCGGGCGTGCAGGTCGCCGGGCCGCAGCGCCCCCGCGATGCGGGACCCGACCTCGACGAGCAGCGCGTCGCCCACATGGTGGCCCAGCGAGTCGTTGATCTCCTTGAACCGGTCGAGGTCGAGCAGGAGCAGCGCGAACGAGTCCCCGTCGGCGATGTTCCCCTCGAGCGTGGACAGGCGCTCGATGAACCCGCGCCGGTTCGTCAGGCCGGTGAGGTCGTCGGTGCGGGCGAGCACCTTGCTCTCGGCGAGCTGCTGGACCTCGACGAAGGTCATCGCCGCCCGGGCCAGCGCGGTGAGGACCGTCGCCGCCGCGAGCACCACGGTGAGCAGCGGAAGATCCATCATGGACCCGATGACCAGCAGCGCCAGCGCGAGGACGGTCAGCACCAGCGGTACCGCGATCACGCTCCAGCCGGACATCCGCGCGGGCTTCCGCCAGGGCTGGCGCTGCCAGGCGGCGAACGCCGGGGCCAACAGGGAGAGCACCCAGACGATGTCCAGCAGGCCGCCCGGCGCGTAGTCGCCGTCCGCCATCAGCACGAACACGCACGAGTCGGCGAGGGCGAAGCCGACGAGCCCGCCGCCGAGCAGCCACCACACCCGGCCGGGATGCCAGCGCAGCAGCCCGAAGACCGTCACCACCAGCAGGACGAGGAGCAGGTCGGCGAGCGGGTACACCAGGCCGACCACGACGGAGGAGATGTCCGCGGGGCCGTCCGTGGTGAGGCGCGCGCCGATGCCGCTGCTGAGCGCGGCCACCCCGAGCACACCGACCAGCGCGTCGAGCCACACGCTCGCGTGGAACCGCAGCACCCGCTGGCGCAGCAGCAGGATGACGGCCACGTAGCAGGCCGGATAGAAAAGCAGCCAGCCGACGTCCGCCGCCGACACCTCGACCGCTGCCCCCTCGGCCGGGCCGCTGACCGCGAGACTGAAGTAGACGCTGGCCGCGCCGTAGCTGATGATCCCCGCGCCGAACAGCGCCCAGGGCAGCCGCTCACCGCGCAGCAGGACGGCACGCAGGATGCACAGCAGCCCCGAGACGAGCGTGACGAAGGACCGCAGCGCGACGACGGCGGGTTCACTTCCCCGCGTCCCGGTGATCGTGACTGCCACGAACAGCACGGCCGCGAGCAGCAGCAGCATCTGCGCCAGGCGGATCAGGCGGAACCTGCGTGGCGCCGGCGGCGAGATCGTCAAGCGTCACCTCGCCGGATCCGGGCCGGCCGGCCGGGAACCGGCCCGCCGCGCATGGTGGTGACGGGCTGCTGGACCAGGTGGCGTCGAGTACAGGAGAGGTCTCCTCCCCACCTTGGCGCCCTGGCCCGGCTGACGGCGCACTGACGCGCGCGCTCGCGCCCGGGCGGGCATCGCGGAAGCGGCGCTGTGACCGACATGACTGGGCCGGTCTCGGCGGCCGGACCGCTCTCGATGGGCGCGGCCGGCGCGCGGGCGTGCACGGCACACCCGGGCCGGTCTCGGCCCGGTCGTAGGGGGATCGCACCCGCGGCGGGTGGGCCGCCGGCACCGCGGGGCGCCGGGGCGCGGGCCGTGGCACCCCCAGGCGCGCCGTCGGAACGATCCGCCCGAAAGAAAAGGCTACGGCGGTTCCGGGCACCCCGCCACCGGGACCGCGCCGGGTCGCGTCGCCGGAACAGGCTGTGACCGGTGCGACGACTGACAAGCCCGGACATGAGAGGAATTCTCATACATGGGTGTTGGCAGGTCGCGACGGGTGGTGGTCCGTGGCCGGGTGCCTGGGTGGGCGTTGTGCGCACCACCTCGCCCGTCGCTGTGGGCCATAGGTCGTGGAGGCCCGACGGCGGCTCCGGCCCGCGGCCGTGGGGTGTGCTCGGATCGTGGCCGCGGGGCACGGGTGTGAGGCGTGTGCAAGGCAGGCATGGGGGGCGGAACGAGGCCGGGTGGGCGGCGCGCGGGCTGGCCCGTTGGGGAATGCCTGCGCGGGCGGGTGGGGTTTGATGCCGGGGACGGTGGCGACGCGAACGCGCCGTGCCCGCCGGCCCGTGCTGTCCCGCCGATGCGGGAACGTCGCCGGGTGGGGCGGACGTCCACCGGACATGGTCGCGGGCGACGCGGCCCGCGGTGAGCTCCCGGAGGAGAAAAAGAAGTGCGACTTGGTGTACAGATTCCCGACTTCACCCGGCCCGAGGGGCCTGCCGACCTGGGCCGCGCGCTCGCCGAGGTCGCCCGTGAGGTCGACGAGGCCGGCTTCGACTACCTGGCGGTGATGGACCACTTCTTCCAGATCGAGATGGTCGGCCCGCCCGAGAACGACATGCTCGAGGCCTACACCACCCTGGGCTTCCTGGCGGCGCACACCCGCCGGGCGACCCTGCTGACCCTGGTGACCGGCACCGTCTACCGGGAGCCCGGAATCCTCGCGAAGATCATCAGTACCCTCGACGTGCTCTCCGGGGGCCGGGCGATGCTCGGAATCGGCGCGGCGTGGAACGAGCAGGAGTCCGTCGGGCTCGGCATCCCGTTCCCCCCGGTCGCCGAGCGCTTCGAGCGCCTCGAGGAGACCCTGCAGATCTGTCTTCGGATGTGGTCGGACGACGAGAGCCCCTGGACGGGCAAGCACTACCAGCTCGCCCGGCCGCTCAACTCGCCCGCCGCGCTCACCCGGCCGCACCCGCCGATCATGATCGGTGGGGGTGGGGAGAAGAAGACGCTGCGCCTGGTCGCGAAGTACGGGCAGGCCTGCAACCTCTTCTCCGGCCCTGACCTGCCGCACAAGCTCGACGTCCTGCGCCGGCACTGCGACGCCGAGGGCCGCGACTACGACGAGATCGTCAAGACCTGCTACTACCGCTTCGACCCGGGCAAGTCGGGCGAGAACGTCGGGCGCATCCTCGACGAGCTCGGCGAACTGGCCGAGCTCGGCATCTCGGTGGCCATCGGCGGCGTCGCCGACATCTGGGACGTCGAGCCGCTGCGGGTCCTGGGTGAGCGGGTCGTCCCCGCCGCCGCGGACATCTGAGGCCGGCGGCGGCCGGCGTCGGCGGGGTTCGTGTCCGTGCCGGCGCCGGCGGGCTCGGCGGCCCGCCGGCGCCGGTGCGCGGACCTGTCGTACGGGGATCTGCTGTACGGGGACCTGTCGTACGGGTATCTGTACGCGGACCTGTCGGATCAGTCCTTCCACAGCTCGCGGACGCTGTCCGCGACCGCGGCTGCCTGGTTCCGCCCCGCCCGCGCGGACGCGGCGCGGATCGCGGGATCGAGGATGTTCGAGCCGAAGGCGGCCCGCGACGCCTCGTCCGCGGCCACGACGAGGACCCGGCTGCCCGCGCGTTCGAGCCGCCGTACCTCGGTGGGTATGCCCATGCCCAGAATGGGCGCAACGATCAGTACCCGTTCGTGGCCTTCCGCGAGATCGGCGTTGATCACGGAACGCATACCGCCGTCCACGTACCGGCGGTGATCCACGGTCACCGGCGGGAACACACCGGGGAGCGCGGAACTGGCCGCGACCGCGTCGACCAGATGGACGCCCGAGTCGCGGTCGAAGGCCACCCAGTCACCCGTTTCGGCGTCCACCGCTGTCACCACCAGGCGCTGCCGCGGCCATTCGCGGACGGGCAGCCGCCCGGCGATGATCTGCCAGCGGTCCTCCTCCGAGGCGACCTCGGCCGCGAGCGCGTAGGCGCCGATCCGGGCGCGGGCGTCGCGTGCGCCACGCGAGCCCGCGGTGACCTGGGCCAGGGTTGACATGAGCTCGCCGTAATCGAAATTCACCGTCGGTTCGGCGGTCGGGTCGGCGGGAGCGATCTGCCGGGAGTACAGCAGGTCGAGGTCCGCGCCACTGCTGATCATCGTCCCCACGGCGGAGCCCGCCGAGGTGCCGACGACGAGATCGGCGTCGGTGACGTCGACGCCCGCCTCGGCGAGACCGACCAACAGGCCGATCTCCCAGGCGATGCCGGCCACGCCTCCGCCGCCGAGGACCAGCGCGTGCCGCATCCAGACACACCTCTCCGCGACGGCCCTCGTCAGGGTCCGTCGCTTTCTGAAGGGCTTTTGGGAACTACGCACCGGAGGTGGCAAGGCACCACCGAAATCACCCGATCGTGCTATGCCATTGCGGCATGGTGATCGTTTGGGTGTCGCGCACAGGACAGCGACCAGGCCAGATCGGCCCCAGACCGTTCGTGCCCCCGCGCAAGCGTCCCGGGCCCCCTCGCGCATACTGCGGAGCCCCGAGCCGGGGCTCTCCCCACGCCGCCGGCCCTCTCCTGGAGGCCACGTGAGTACGACAGCCGACCGGACGTCCCACGCGCGCAACGAGCACATGACATTCCGGGCTAACCGGGGCGTAGGGCGGCATGGCTGGCTGCGGCTCACGCCCGCCTACGGAGTCCGGCTCGTACGGGGGCGTATCTCCCACCTGCCCGCCGGCTCGGTCATCACCGACCCGTTCTCCGGAACGGGGACGACCCCGCTCGCCGCGGCCGAGCTCGGCCATCACGGCCAGAGCGCCGATCTCAATCCCTTCCTCGTCTGGTTGGGGCGGGCCAAGGTCCGCCAATACCCGCGGCAGACCCTTGCGGACGCGGCCACCGCGGCCGCCGATGCCGGGGACGCCGCCGCCCGCATGGGCCGTGACACCGAGTTGTGGCAGCCGAACATCTTCCGGATCGAGAAATGGTGGAGCCCCGGGGCGCTGCACGCGCTGCGCGCACTCAGGGCGGCGCTCGACGCATATTCAGGACCGGCGGGTGATCTCCTGCAGATCGCACTGTGCCGGGTACTGATCTCCGTCAGCAACGCGGCCTTCAATCATCAGTCCATGTCGTTCAAGGCCGCCGCCGGCGAGACCCGGCCCGGCTCCTTCGACCCGGCCGCGGCCGCGGCCACCATCGCGCTGTTCGGCACCGAGGCGGCAGCCCTGATCGAATCCGCCCGGGTCGAGCTGCCGGGCTCCGCCGCCGTCCACGAGGGCGACTCGCGCTCCGTCGTGCCGGACCTGCGCGAAACCGATCTCGTGCTGACCAGCCCGCCCTACGTGAACCGGATGTCCTACATCCGTGAGCTCCGGCCGTACATGTACTGGCTGCGCTACCTCGACCGCGCCGGCGACGCCGGTGAGCTGGACTGGCGCGCGATCGGCGGCACCTGGGGGAGCGCCACGTCCAACCTGCGCTCCTGGACGCCGGCCACGCCCACCCCGGTCGACGACGCGCTGGAGGCCGTCTGCGCGCGGATCGCGGCCGACGGCGACCGGAACGGGCCGCTGCTGGCGACCTATGTGCGGAAATACCACCATGACATGTGGCTGCACTTCCAGGCCGTCACACCACTGGTGAAACGCGGCGGGCAGGTTTCCTACATCGTGGGGAACTCGACGTTCTACGGCCACGGTGTCCCTGCTCAGGACTGGTATGCGTTGATGCTGCACGAGCTCGGCTACGCCGACGTCGAGGTGGAGGTTATTCGCAAGCGGAACTCAAACAAGGCCCTGTTCGAATTCGACGTCCGGGCCCGCCGGCCTTGATCCGCTACTCTGACCCGGGGGCTGTCGGCCCGCGCTCCTCAGCTGCCCCGTGCCTCGCCGCCACTCGTCTAGCATCGAATCGGCCGGCGCGACCGGTTCGGAGAGCGGTATCGACAGTTCGAGCCGTCCATCCGTGTCTGGCTGTCCTTCCCCCGGTCGCCTGGCCGCCGGCGATCTTGCCGCAATCCGTCCCGCGTCGAAAAGTACCGACTCAGACAGGTATCCCGTGACGACGACAACGACAAGCAGCCCGACCAGAGGAAATAACGGAAAGAAGAACCGGAACACGACCGGAGAAACGACGCCGGACCCGTCCGCTGATACGACCACAGGCACGGCCGTGGACACGGGCGGCCGGGGCAGGCGGGTGAACTCGGGGGAGCGGACGCCCGCGACGCGGTTCGCCTTCGGCATCACCGAGGTCGCCGCGCCCACCGTGCTCGTCACCGCGCTGCTGGCGGTGGTCGCACAGCACGACGCGCGAGATCTCGGGCACGGCGTTCTCTCGGGAGTCATCGCCGTCCTGTTCGGCACGGTCGTCCCGATGAGTTTCGTTTTTTTCGGCGTCCGCCAGCGCCGCTGGTCCGACCACCATGTGCCGGAGCGCAGCAAACGGATGCAGCCGATGCTGTTCGGCTGCGCGTCGGTCGCTGTCGGCTATGTGCTGCTCCGTGCGACGGACGCACCGAAGGACATCGTCACCGTGTACGCCGCGATGATCACCGAAGCGCTCATCCTCACCGCCATCACGCGGTTCTGGAAAATCAGCGGTCATGTCGCGGCCGCGGCGAGCTGCGCCACCGTCGTCACGTTCGTGTACGGCCCGGTGCTCGCCTTCACCTGGGCGGCGGTGCCCGTCATCGCCTGGGCGCGCGTCCAGACAAGGAAGGCACGGCTGGCAGAGGCCCACGCGGCGGGCACCGCGGACGACCACGACGAGCTGGACGGCCACACCCCCGCACAGACCGTAGCCGCCGCGCTCGTAGCAGCAGCGATAGTCACCACCGCCTACGTGACAATCGGAGGCCTCTGACGCGACCCGGATCGCGGCGAGCCGGGTGGGGGCCGCTCCGAAGCGTGTTGCGTGAGCGGCGCGTGGAGTGGCTCAGACAACTCGCTTCGAGGGCGCTCCGCGGCCGAGCGCCGCGCGGTGGAGATCGGGACGGGCGCGACCATCCGGAAAGGTCGGCGAGGATAGTGAGGTACCACACATACGGCTCTCCGTCATCAGTCGCGATCCGCACCTGAGGAAAGAAGTCGATCCGCCCAACAGCCTGCCGACAACGCCGGCGCCGCCATCCGCCAGAAGGTGCAACACCCCGACAACCCGGCCGAACAGGAAAGCAAGCCGACCACCCCGCCGGCCCACCAGGACCAACCAAAGTAAGCCAGGCCCATCCAGCCAACCCGAACCGGGGCTAACCACCGCAAGCCAGTCGGGCCCATCCAGCCAGCCGAAGCGGGCTAACCGCCGCAAGCCGAGTCGGGCCCATCCAGCCAACCCGAACGGGGCCAACCACCACAAGCCGAGAAGCCACCCGCCGAAGGGGGGCCCGGGGGGCACCGCCCCCCGACCAACATGACACGACGCCAAGGCTCAGGCCAAAAGCCTGAGCACACCACACCCCAAGTCGTGTGCCCCCGGCAGGATTCGAACCTGCGCACCCGCCTCCGGAGGGCGGTGCTCTATCCCCTGAGCTACGGGGGCTCCAGGGCAAGCAGGCATACCGTACCAGGTGGGATCGGCAGACTGTCCAACGCCGTGCCCGTAAGCTTCGGCCGTGTACTTCACCGCCCCCCGGGTGCTCGTCGTCGACGACGACGCCGTGATCCGTCAGCTCGTGGTCGTCAACCTCGAACTGGAAGGCTTCGAGGTGCACACCGCGGTCGACGGCGCGGACTGTCTCGAGCGCGTCCATGAGATCGCGCCGCATGTGATCACCCTCGACATCATGATGCCGAGGGTGAACGGCTGGGACGTCGCGGCGCGGCTGCGCGACGATCCCGTGACCGCCGACATCAAGGTGATCATGCTGACCGCGCGCGCCCAGGAGGCGGACATCAAGCGTGGTGCCCGGCTGGGTGTCGACTACTACCTGACCAAGCCGTTCGACCCGGACATGCTCATCGGGGTGGTCAGCAGGCTCGCCGCGGGTCAGCCGGTCTGAGTCCGGTCCGCCGCGGGTGCGCCGGGCGGGGCGTGTCCGGAGCGCGGGAGTTCGTGCGAGGTGTCCCCTCGTGGCATTCCGGGAGCGCCGGCAGCCGGGGCTTTCGGGTCGTTCGGGGCGCGCGACCTGGGCCGTCCCATCGGTGGGCGGGCCGATGACCGCTGGATGGTTGGTACGCGGGGGAACCGGTCGGACGCCGCGCGCCGATAGCATCGCGACATGACCCCCGCCGAGCTCGCCGACACCATCGTCGCGGCCGTTCGGGCTGCCGTCGCGAACGGTGACCTGGAAGTGGCCGTGCCCGACTCGGTCACCGTCGAGCGACCGAGGCAGCCCGAGCACGGAGACTACGCGTCTCCGGTCGCCCTGCAGCTCGCGAAGGCGGCGCGCCGCCGGCCCCGGGAGGTGGCCGAGTTGCTCGCCGCCCGCCTGCGGGCCGAGGCGGGTGTGGCGGAGGTGGAGGTCGCCGGCCCGGGCTTCCTGAACATCCGGCTGGCCGGTGCGGCTCTGGGCGGCATCGCCCGCCGGATCGTCCGGGACGGCGAGTCCTACGGCCGCGCCGCGGTGTCCCAGGGCGTTCGGGTGAACCTCGAGTTCGTCAGCGCGAACCCGACCGGCCCGGTGACACTGGCGTCCGCGCGCTGGGCGGCGGTGGGCGACGCACTTTCCCGGGTGTTCGCCGCGGCGGGCTACGAGGTCGGCACCGAGTACTACGTCAATGACGCCGGTGTGCAGGTCGAGCGGTTCGGCGCGTCGGTGCTGGCCGCGCTGCGCGGCCAACCGGCTCCCGCCGACGGCTACCAGGGCGCCTACGTCGCCGAGATCGCCGCGAAGGTCCTGGCGGCGAACCCGGCTCTGGAGCAGCTCCTTGCCGCCTCCGGCGGCGAGCAGGACGGCGGCGCCGAGCAGGACAAGGCGCTCGCGGTCTGCGCCCGCGACGGTGTGGAGCTGATGCTCGCCGAGATCCGCGCGACGCTTTCGGGGTTCGGGGTCGAGTACGACCTGTGGAAGTCCGAGCGCAGCCTGCACGAGGCGGGGGAGCTCACCGCCGCGATCGACGAGCTGCGCACCCAGGGCCACGTCTACGAGGCGGACGGCGCGGTCTGGCTGCGCACCACCGACTTCGGCGACGACAAGGACCGCGCGCTGATCAAGAGAGACGGTCAGCCCACCTACTTCTGCGCCGACGCGGCCTACTACCGCGACAAGCGGCGCCGTGGCTTCGACCGGCTCTGCTACCTGCTCGGAGCCGACCACCACGGCTACATCGGCCGGCTGAAGGCGATCTCGGCCTGTTTCGGCGACGACCCCGACCACAACCTCGACGTGCTCATCGGCCAGATGGTGACGCTGTCGCGGGGCGGTGTGGCGGTGAAGATGTCCAAGCGGGCAGGTAACTTCCTGACCCTGCACGACCTTGTCGACGCGGTGGGGGTCGACGCGGCCCGCTACTCGCTGGTGCGCGCGTCGATGGACTCCGCTCTCGACCTCGACCTGGACGCGATCGCGCGGCAGACGAACGACAACCCGGTGTTCTATGTCCAGTACGCCCACGCCCGGATCAGTTCGCTCATCCGGAACGCCGCCGCCCTGGGTCTGGCGACCTCCGCGGATCCCGCGTTCGACGTCGACGGGGTCGACGTGTCGCTGCTGACCCACCCACGCGAGGTCGACCTGCTGGGCGCGCTCGGCGAGCTGCCGCGGGTGGTCGCGTCGGCGGCGGAGCTGCGCGCGCCGCACCGCATCGCGAGGTACCTGGAGGAGTTGGCCGGGACGTACCACCGCTTCTACGACTCCTGTCGCGTGCTTCCGCAGGGCGACGAGGAGCCCACGGCGATCACCGCGGCTCGACTGCTGCTGGCCGAGGCCACCCGGACCGTCCTGGCGAACGGCCTTCGGCTGCTGGGCGTCAGCGCGCCGGAACGGATGTGAGAGGCGAATGACGATCGACGGCGGGCGCGGTTTCGGGCGCCCGATGAGGATCGCGATGCTCGGCTGCGGGGTCGTCGGAACCGAGGTGGTGCGGCTGCTGGGCACGCACACCGAGGATCTGGGCGCCCGGGTGGGAGCGCCGCTGGAGATCGTCGGGATCGCGGTCCGCGATCCCGACCGGATCCGCTCCGCAGCGGTGGATCGGGAGCTGCTCACCACCGACGCGGGCGCGCTGGTCGCCCGCGACGACGTCGACATCGTGATCGAGGTCGTCGGCGGGATCGAGCCGGTGCGGAGCTGGCTGCTGTCGGCGCTGCGGTCGGGCAAGTCGGTGGTCAGTGCGAACAAGGCCCTGCTGGCCAGCCACGGCTCCACGCTGCACGACGCCGCGGCGGCCGCCGGCGTCGACCTGTACTACGAGGCGGCGGTGGCGGGCGCGATCCCGTTGCTGCGCCCGCTGCGCGAGAGCCTCGCCGGGGATCGGATCCGCCGCGTCCTCGGCATCGTGAACGGGACGACGAACTACATCCTGACCCGCATGGACGAGACCGGGGCCTCGTTCGCCGAGGCGTTGGCCGAGGCCGGTGAGCTCGGGTACGCCGAGGCCGACCCCTCCGCCGACATCGACGGGTTCGACGCGGCGGCCAAGGCGGCGATCATCGCCCAGCTCGCCTTCCACACCCGGGTGACGATCGATGACGTCTACCGGGAGGGGATCGGCGCGGTCACCGCCGCCGACATCGCCAGTGCCCGCGAGCTCGGGTGCACGATCAAGGCGCTGGCCATCGCCGAGCGTGCCGGTGACCGGCCCGGCGTGAGCGTGCGGGTCCATCCGGCGATGATCCCGCGCTCGCATCCGCTGGCCGGGGTGCGCGAGGCGTTCAACGCGGTCTTCGTCGAGGCCGAGGCCGCCGGGCAGCTCATGTTCTACGGTCGTGGTGCCGGCGGCGCGCCGACCGCCTCGGCCGTTCTCGGTGACGTGGTCGCGGTGGCCCGCAACCGGGTCGCGGGCCGGCAGGGGCCGGGTGAGTCCGCCTACGCGGCCCTGCCGATCCTGCCGATGGGCCCCACGATCACGAGCTACCACGTGCAGCTGGACGTCACGGACAAGGCCGGGGTACTCGCCGCGGTGGCCGGCGCGTTCGCCCGGCACGATGTGTCCATCAGAAGCGTCCGTCAGGACGGCCGCGGCGACGACGCCAGCCTCGTCCTGGTCACCCATCCGGCCGCGGATGCGGCGCTGTCCACGACCGTCGAGGACCTGCGGGTTCTCGACGGGGTGCGTGCGGTGTCGGGCGTGGTACGGGTCGAGGGAGTTGAGTCATGACCACGATGTCGTCGATGCCGGTTTCGAGCGACCCGGCCGGCAGCAGTGCCCCCGAGCGCGCGTCGCGGGCCTGGCGGGGGATCATCGAGGAGTACCGGGACCGGCTGCCCGTCACCGCCGACACACCGGTGATCACCCTGCGGGAGGGCGGCACCCCGCTGCTGCACGCGGACCATCTGTCCGAGCTGACCGGATGTGATGTTCATCTCAAGGTCGAAGGTGCCAACCCCACCGGCTCGTTCAAGGACCGCGGCATGACGGTCGCGATCAGCCGGGCGGTGGGAGAGGGCTCCCAGGCCGTCATCTGCGCGTCCACCGGCAATACCTCGGCCTCGGCCGCGGCGTACGCCGCCCGCGCCGGGCTGACCTGCGCGGTGCTGGTTCCCAGCGGCAAGATCGCCCTCGGCAAGCTCGCGCAGGCCCTGGTGCACGGCGCGCGCCTGCTCCAGGTGGAGGGGTCGTTCGACGACTGCCTCCGGGTCGCCCGCGAGCTGGCCGACACGTTCCCGGTCACGCTGGTGAACTCGGTCAACCCGCACCGCCTGGAGGGGCAGAAGACCGCCGCCTTCGAGATCGTCGAGGCGCTCGGCCACGCGCCCGACGTGCACTGCCTGCCGGTTGGGAACGCGGGTAACATCACCGCCTACTGGCGCGGCTACGTCGAGGAGGACACCCGGATCCGGTCCGGCCGGCCGCGGATGTTCGGGTTCCAGGCGGCGGGCGCGGCGCCGATCGTGCGGGGCGAGGTGGTGACCTCGCCGCAGACCATCGCCACGGCCATCCGCATCGGCAACCCGGCATCCTGGGATTTCGCGACCGACGCGCGGGACGCCTCCGGCGGTCTGATCGACGCGGTCAACGACCGGCAGATCCTGGCCGCCTACCGGCTGCTGGCGCGCCGCGAGGGCGTCTTCGTCGAGCCGTCCAGTGCCGCCAGCGTCGCCGGGCTGCTCGCCACGTACGCCGACGGCCGGTTGAGCCCGGGCCAGCGGGTCGTCTGCACCGTCACCGGCAACGGGCTGAAGGACCCGGACTGGGCCATCAGCGGCGCGGCGAAGCCCGAGACCATCCCGCCGACCGTGGCCGGCGCCGCCAGGGCCCTCGGCCTGCAGCGGTCGTGACGACCGCCGACGGCCTCGCCGCCGGTGCCGCCGGCAGCGCCTCGGGAAGCGGTACGGCCAGCGCGTCGGCGAATGTCTCCGTCAGCACACGGGTGAGCACGATCGTCAGTGCGTCGGCGAGCGTGACGGTGAGCACCACCGGGCCGGGTGGAGGCCGCCCGCCGGGCGCGGTCCGCCTGCGGGTCCCGGCCACGAGCGCCAACCTGGGTCCGGGCTTCGACGCGCTGGGCCTGGCACTCGGGCTGTACGACGAGGTGTCCGTGCGGCTGACGCCGTCCGGGCTCTCCATCGACGTGGTCGGCCCGGACGCTGTCCCCGCGGACGAGGCGCATCTGGTGGTTCGGGCGATCCGCGCCACCTTCGACGAGCTGGAGTGGGCGCAACCCGGGCTCGCGCTGCGCTGCGTGAACCGGATCCCGCACGGGCGGGGTCTCGGTTCGTCCGCCGCGGCGATTGTGGCCGGAGTCACAGCCGCCGACGCCCTCGCCGGCGGGCCGCTCGGTGCGGCCGGGCGGCTGCGGGTGGCCAGCGCGATCGAAGGGCATCCGGACAACGTCGCGGCGGCCCTGCTCGGTGGCCTCACCGTTGCCTGGTACGAGGGCGATGTGCCGCGGTCCCTCCGTGTGGCACCGCTCGGCGAGCTACGGCCCGTGGTGTTCGTCCCATCGCGACGCCAGTCGACCGAGCAGGCCCGGGGCGCTCTCCCGAAGCAGGTCCCGCATGCCGACGCCGCGGTGAACATCGGCCGCGCGGCGCTGCTCGCGCTCGCGCTGTCCGGCGCGGAACCGGCGGCCGGCGCCGGCGAGGAACGCTCGCGGCTGCTGCTGACCGCGACCGAGGACCGGATGCACCAGCCGTACCGCCTTCCCGCCATGCCCGCCTCCGCGGATCTGGTCGGGCGGCTGCGCGCCGCCGGCATACCGGCCGCGCTGTCGGGTTCCGGGCCGTCCGTGGTGGCGCTCGGGGTCGGTGGCGGACAGGCCGCGGCGGCGATCGGCGTTGCCGCCCCGGGCTTCTCGGTCGTCCCGCTGGCTGTCGACACCGAGGGTGTTCGAGTCGAGGCGGTCGACTCCTCGGAGTGATTATGGTACTCCGCTGCGTTCCTGGATGCTGGTTCAGGGGTCGCACGGACCCCCGCGGAGGGCTCCAGGCTGTCATCAGGGAGTCCCTCGTGGTGTCATCGGGAAGTCCAGAGGTCTCTAGGTTGTTGCCGAGGTGTCTCCGTCTGGATAGTCTGATGACTGCACCCGCTGCGCCGCGGCGCGTGCTCGCCCCGCCAGCCTGATCTGGTACGCGGTGGTGGCCTTGCTGCAGTGGAGCCTCACCGCAGCGGTTGGCCTCGCACGGTGGCCGGTCCTGGTCAGGGATCCCGGTGCTTCAGACCTCGTCGCCGTTGCCTCGGCTGGCGTACCGGCACCCGTCGGCGGGAAATCGGGTTCGCTCGCGGCTGTCGGCCGTCAGCGCCTTTCAGGGCGCGTTGCTCGCCGTCCGAATGGCGCTACATCTCCTTCATCCGGCATGTGCGCAGGCGAAGAAAGTTCACACGCTACGCCCGGCCCGAGAAGCCGGTTCCTTCCAGGAAGGAAAACCTTGAGCGACACCACCGACGTGCTGCCCGACAGCGCACGTGAGTCTGCGGCGCCTGCCTCGCCCGTCGACAGTTCCGCCGCGGCCGGCGCGACGTCCGTAGACACCGTCGTCACGACTCGGTCGAACGGCAACCACGCCGTCCGGCCCGCGTCGGTCGACGTCCCCGCGGACGGGCCTGACGCGTCCTCCGCCCCCCGGCGCCGGCGTTCCGGTACCGGTCTGTCCGCGATGCTCCTGCCCGAGCTGCAGGCCATGGCTTCCCAGATGGGCATCCCCGGGGTCGGCAGGCTCCGCAAGGGCCAGCTGATCGCGGCGATCCAGAACGTCCAGAACGGTGAGGTGGCCTCCAGATCGGTGCCGGCGGCCTCGTCGCCGACCTCCCAGCCCGCGTCCGCGCCGGCCTCCGTGGCCCCGGTCGCGCAGGGCGCTCCGCCCGCGGCGGCTCCCGCCGCGGACGCGGTGAGCTCCGCGCCCCGGGCGGCGGCCGGCTCGGTCGCTCCCGTCCAGGAGACGAGCGGTTCCAGCGGCGCCGAGGCGACCACGGGCGGCTCCGTTTCCGGCTCCGCGGCAGAGACGGCGTCGGCCCCGACCCGTGTGCGCGGGCGGCGGGGCGCCTCTCGTGGCGTCACGAGCCCCGCGGGCGAGCAGCAGACACTGCCGACCGGTCCGGGGGGTGCGGAGTCGTCCGACGACACCGCCCGCCCGCAGGCCGCCGCGGCTGCCGCGGACGGCCCGGCGGTGACCGCGCCCGCCGCGGCGCCCGTCTCCGTCCGCGCCGGGACGAACGGCTCCGAGACCCCCACGCGCGGTCGTGACGACCGCCGCGAGCGCTCCGGTGACCGGGACCGCTCGGGTGACCGGGACCGCTCGGGTGACCGGGACCGCTCGGGTGACCGGGACCGCTCCGGTGACCGGGACCGCTCCAGCGACCGGGACCGCTCCGGTGACCGGGACCGCTCCAGCGACCGCCAGGGCCGCTCACAGCCGGCCGGCGACCGCGACCGGAACGACCGTGCCGATCGCAGCGAACGTGCCGACCGCGGCGACCGTGCCGGTTCAGACCGGTCCAGGACGGTCGAGCGCACCCAGCCGGGCGACCGTGCACCCCAGGGCGGCGTCCAGGACGACGACGAGTTCGGCGGCCGGCGCCGCGGCCGGTTCCGGGAGCGCGGCCGCAACCGTGGCCGCGGCGGGCAGGGCGGCACGGCCGAGACCGCCGAGCCGACGGTGCGCGAGGACGACGTCCTCGTGCCGGTGGCCGGCATCCTCGACGTGCTGGACAACTACGCCTTCGTCCGCACGAGCGGCTACCTGACCGGCCCGACGGACGTGTACGTGAGCCTCGCCCAGGTCCGTCGCAACGGCCTGCGCCGCGGCGACGCGATCACCGGGGTGGTGCGCGCGCCGCAGGAGGGCGAGCAGCGCCGCGACAAGTACAACGCGCTGGTCCGGCTGGACACGATCAACGGGATGGAGCCGGAGGAGGCCCGCGGCCGGCCGGAGTTCCACAAGCTCACCCCGCTCTACCCGCAGGACCGCCTGCGGCTGGAGACCGAGCCGCACATGATGACCACGCGGGTCATCGACCTGGTGATGCCGATCGGCAAGGGCCAGCGCGCGCTCATCGTGAGCCCGCCGAAGGCCGGCAAGACGATGGTGCTCCAGTCCATCGCGAACGCGATCACCACGAACAACCCGGAATGCCACCTCATGGTCGTCCTCGTCGACGAGCGGCCCGAGGAGGTCACCGACATGCAGCGGTCGGTGAAGGGCGAGGTCGTCGCCTCGACCTTCGACCGCCCGCCGGCCGACCACACCAACGTCGCCGAGCTGTCCATCGAGCGGGCCAAGCGGCTCGTCGAGCTCGGCCACGACGTGGTCGTGCTGCTCGACTCGATCACCCGGCTGGGTCGCGCCTACAACCTCGCGGCACCGGCGTCGGGGCGCATTCTGTCCGGTGGTGTCGACTCGACGGCGCTCTACCCGCCGAAGCGGTTCCTCGGCGCGGCGCGCAACATCGAGAACGGCGGCTCCCTGACGATCATCGCGACCGCGCTGGTCGAGACCGGTTCGACGATGGACACGGTGATCTTCGAGGAGTTCAAGGGCACCGGCAACGCCGAGCTCAAGCTGGACCGGAAGATCGCCGACAAGCGGGTCTTCCCGGCGGTGGACGTCGACGCCTCCGGCACCCGCAAGGAGGACATCCTGCTGGCCCCCGACGAGCTTGCGATCATGCACAAGCTCCGGCGGGTCCTGCATACCCGGGAGCCGCAGCAGGCTCTCGACCTCCTGCTCGACCGGCTGAAGCAGACCAGGACGAACTACGAGTTCCTGATGCAGATCGCGAAGACGGCACCGCCCCAGGACTGACCGCCGCCCGGCGGCAGCCCCCGGCCGGGCCCGGGAACATCAGGGCCCGGCGGCGGCGTTGTCGTCGGCGGCTGGCTGGTCCGGCCCGGGGCGCCGGGTCTGGCACACTGGCGACAACCGGCTCCGGTTCACGCCGTCCGCTCCCGCGGCGGCGACCCGGCGGCCACATCGGAAGAGGGATCATGAAGGCTGATATTCACCCGCAGTACCACGAGACCACGGTGACCTGTACGTGCGGCAGCACGTTCACCACGCGGTCGACCAAGGAGAACGGCGCCATCAGCGCCGAGGTCTGCTCGCAGTGCCACCCGTTCTACACCGGCAAGCAGAAGATCCTCGACGTCGGTGGCCGGGTCGAGAAGTTCGAGCGGCGCTTCGGTCGCCGGCAGCCGGGCCAGAAGGTCGGCGGCGCGAAGTAGGTCGTCCTCGGCGCCCGTCCCGGATCCCCGGGCGGGCGCCGTTCGCGTCCCGACGACCTGAAGGAACCCCTGATGACCTCCCCGCTCGTTGGCATGATCGCCGAGCACGCCGACATCGAGAAGCGGCTCGCGGATCCGGACATCCACAACGATCCGGCGCGGGCCCGGGAGCTGACGCGCCGGTACGCCGAGCTCGCCACCCCCGTCGACCTCGCGCAGCGGCTGGAGCGCGTCGAGGGTGACCTGGAGACCGCCCGCGAGTTCGCCGAGCAGGACCCGTCTTTCCGCGACGAGGTCGTGGCCCTGGAGGCGAGCCAGGCCGATCTCGCCGCCCGCCTGCGGGCCTACCTGGTGCCCGTCGACCCCGACGACAGCCGGGACGCCATCCTCGAGGTCAAGGCGGGCGCGGGCGGTGAGGAGTCCGCGCTGTTCGCGGGCGACCTGCTGCGCATGTACCTGCGCTACGCCGAGCGGCGCGGGTGGCGCACCCAGATCCTGGACGCGAACCCCAGCGACCTGGGCGGCTACCGGGACGTCAGTGTGGCCGTCAAGTCCCGCGGGACGGCGGCCCCCGGCCAGGGGGTCTTCGGCCGGCTGCGGTTCGAGGGCGGTGTGCACCGGGTGCAGCGGGTGCCGGTGACCGAGTCGGCGGGGCGGATCCACACCTCCGCGGCCGGGGTGCTGGTGCTGCCCGAGGCGGCCGACGTCGACATCGAAGTCGACCCGAACGACCTGCGGATCGACGTGTTCCGCTCGTCCGGGCCGGGCGGCCAGAGCGTCAACACCACCGACTCGGCGGTGCGCATCACGCACCTGCCCACCGGGGTGGTCGTCTCCTGCCAGAACGAGAAGAGCCAGCTCCAGAACAAGGAGTCGGCGATGCGCATCCTGCGGGCCCGGCTGCTCGCCGCGGCGCGGGAGAAGGCCGAGACGGCGGCGGCGGCGGCGCGGGCGAGCCAGGTGCGCACGGTCGACCGCTCGGAGAAGGTCCGCACCTACAACTTCCCCGAGAACCGGATCAGCGACCACCGCATCGGCTACAAGGCGCACAACCTGGAGGCCGTGCTGGACGGCGACCTCGACGCCGTGATCGAGGCCCTGACCGAGGCGGACCTGGAATCCCGGATGGCGGCCACGCCGTGACAGGCCCGGCCGCGTCCACGACGCGGGCCGACCACGCGGACGCCACGCTCGCCGTCGAGCTCGCCGCCGCGACGGCCCGGCTGGCCGCGGCCGGTGTCGCCAGCCCCCGCGGCGACGCCGAGCAGCTGGCGGCGCACGTGCTCGGGGTGTCGCGCGGCCGGCTCGTGCTGGTCACCCGGGTCGAACCGGCCGCGGCCGGCGAGCTGCGCGCGCTGGTGGAGCGGCGGGCGAGCCGGGTCCCACTGCAGCACCTGACCGGCCTTGCCGGCTTCCGCCACCTGGACATCGCCGTCGGGCCCGGGGTGTTCATCCCCCGCCCGGAGACCGAGTGGGTGGCCGAGTGGGCGATCGCGGCCCTGCGATCGCCCGACGCGGTCGTGGCTGGACGTCCAATCTGTGTTGATCTTTGTGCGGGTTCGGGGGCGATCGCCCTGTCGGTGGCCGATGAGGTGCCGAACGCCGAGGTGCACGCGGTGGAGCTGGAGCCGGCGGCGCTCGGCTGGCTGCGCCGCAACGTCGAGCGCACGGGCCTGCCGGTGCGGGTGCACCAGGCCGACGTCGGCATCCCACGGTCGCCAACAGACGCGGGCAGGCCGGTCGCGCCGGTCGGCACGGTCCTGACGGACCTCGCGGGACGGGTCGACGTCGTCATCAGCAACCCGCCGTATCTGCCCGATCATGAACGGCCGAGGGTCGAGCCCGAGGTCGGCCGGCACGACCCGCCGGCGGCCCTGTGGGGCGGGCCCGACGGCCTGGACGGGCCGCGCGCGGTCGTGGCCGCCGCCGGGGGACTCTTGCGGCCAGGCGGTTTACTGGTCATGGAACACGCGGACGGACATGGCCAGACGGTGCCCGCGCTGCTCGCCGGCGAGGGCTGGTGGGCTGGTTCGTGGTCCGAAATCGTGGATCATCCCGATCTCGCTGGGCGGGACCGGTTCGTCACCGCCCGCTGGAACCCGCCGGGGCCGCGCCCGCCGCGCGGCGCCGGAGAGGACGTGTGATGCAGGTTTTCGACTGCTCCGACGAGGGGCAGCGCAAGGCCGGGCTGGACGCCGCCACCGACGCGGTGGGCCGCGGCAAGCTCGTCGTGCTGCCGACCGACACCCTCTACGGGATCGGCGCCGACGCGTTCAACCGGGACGCCGTCACCGCGCTGCTCGCGGCGAAGGGGCGCGGGCGGAACATGCCGGTGCCCGTGCTGGTCGGCTCGTGGCGGACCCTCGACGGCCTGGCCGAGCAGGTCACGGGGCACATCCGGGATCTCGTCCGGGCGTTCTGGCCCGGTGGGCTGACGCTGGTCGTCAACCACGCACCGTCCCTGCGCTGGGATCTCGGCGACGCCCGGGGGACGGTCGCCGTCCGCATGCCGCTGCACCCGGTGGCCATCGAGCTGCTCGGGCGCACGGGGCCGATGGCCGTCTCCAGCGCCAACATCAGCGGACGTCCGCCGGCGACGAGCGCGATCGACGCGGTGGCGCAGCTCGGCGGTGCCGCAGCGGTCTACCTGGACGGCGGGACCACCCCGGTGGGCACCGCGTCGACGATCGTGGACTGCACGGGGCCGGTTCCCACTGTGGTCCGTGAGGGGGCGGTCGACCTCGCGGCGCTGCGCTCGGTGCTGCCCCTCGTGCGGGAACCGGCCGCCCGCTGACCTGCGCGCGGACCGCTGTGCGCCGCCCGCTGACCTGCGCGGGCCGGCCGCCGTCCCGGGCCGGCCGCCGGCTGGGCCCCGCGCGAGCCGGCGGCTGAGCCGGCGGGCGACGCGCGGGCCCGGGGCGGCCGGTCATATCCTGGGCATCGAGCCGGCGGGAGGTGGGTCATCGTGAGTACTCCGTTCTGGGGCCCGGACTTCGACCAGCTGCGGGCCACCGATCCGGACATCGCCGCCGTCGTGGTCGACGAGTTGGAGCGGCTGCGCGGCGGCCTCCAGCTCATCGCGAGCGAGAACTTCACCTCGCCGGCGGTGCTCGCGGCGCTCGGCTCCACGCTGTCGAACAAGTACGCCGAGGGCTACCCGGGGCGCCGCTACTACGGCGGGTGCCAGGTGGTCGACCGCGCCGAGGAGATCGGCATCGCGCGGGCCCGGGAGTTGTTCGGCGCCGAGCACGCGAACCTGCAGCCGCACTCGGGCACGCAGGCGAACTTCGCCGTCTACGCCGCCCTGCTCACACCGGGGGACACCGTCCTGGCGATGTCGCTGCCGCACGGCGGGCACCTGACGCACGGCAGCCGGGTCAACTTCTCCGGGCGGTGGTTCGACGTCGTGGCCTACGGGGTCCGGGAGGACACCGAGCTCATCGACTACGACCAGGTCCGTGAGCTGGCCCTGCAGCACCGGCCCAAGATGATCATTTGCGGGGCGACGGCCTACCCCCGCCGCATCGACTTCGCCGCGTTCCGCTCGATCGCCGACGAGGTCGGCGCCTGGCTGATGGTGGACGCGGCGCACTTCATCGGGCTGGTCGCCGGCGGCGCGCTGCCGAGCCCGGTGCCGCACGCCGACGTCGTCAGCTTCACCACGCACAAGGTGCTGCGCGGCCCGCGCGGCGGCATGATCCTCTGCCGGGAGGAGCTGGCCGCCCGCATCGACAAGGCGGTGTTCCCGTTCAGCCAGGGCGGGCCGCTGATGCACGCCGTCGCGGCGAAGGCGGTGGCGCTCAAGGAGGCCGCGACCCCCGAGTACGCCACCTACGCCCACCAGGTGATCGCGAACGCCCAGGCCCTCGCCGAGGGGCTGGCGGCCGAGGGCGTCCGGCCGGTGGCGGGCGGCACCGACACCCACCTGACCCTGCTCGACCTGCGGGAGCTCGGCGTGACCGGCCGCGACGCCGAGGCACGCTGCGACGCGGCGGGCATCACGCTCAACAAGAACGCCATCCCGTACGACCCGCAGCCGCCCGCGATCTCCTCCGGCATCCGGGTGGGCACTCCCGCGGTGACGACGCAGGGCATGCGGGAGGGCGAAATGAAGGAGATCGCCGGTCTGATCGCCCGTGCGGTGCGTGACCCGTCCGCGGCGGCCGACGTCTCCGCCGCGGTGTCCGTGCTGGTCAACCGCCATCCGGCCTATCCGAGATAGCCGGGCGGCCGCGGGCCACGGCCCGTTCGCGGCTGCGGGTGGCGGCGGGCGACCGCGCCGGCTGGCGCACGATGAGAGCCCGGAACGGCGCAGGATGAAACGGCGGAACAGGTAGGGATGCGCGAGTATCTGCTCGTCTTCGCGGTGGCGGCGGCGGTCACCTTCCTCACGACGCCGATCGCCCGCTGGATCGCCTTCCGTGTCGGGGCGGTCGCCCGGCCCCGGGCCCGGGACGTGCACGCGACGCCCACACCGCGGCTCGGTGGCCTGGCGATGCTGGCCGGGCTCTATGCGGGCCTCGAGGTGGCCGATCAACTGCCGTTCCTCTCCGTGGTCTCCCAGGACTGGTCGGAGACTCGTGCCGTCCTGGTCGCCGGCACGCTGATCTGCCTGCTGGGGGCGGCCGACGACCGCTGGGAGCTGGACTCGCTGACCAAGCTCGCCGGTCAGGTCGCGGCCGCCGGCGTCATGGTCCTGCTCGGCGTGCAGTGGTCCTTCGCGATCGACCGGAACAGCGAGACCACACTCAGCTTCGGGCCGGAGACCGCCGTCCCGCTGTCCATCTTCGCCACGCTCATCCTGGTCAACGCGATGAACTTCATCGACGGCCTGGACGGCCTGGCCGCCGGGGTCGCCGCGATCGCGGCCGGTGCCACGTTCTATTTCGCCTACCAGATCGCGGTGACCAACGGCTTCTACCGGGCCTCACCGGCCGCGCTGCTCGCCGCGGTCACCGCCGGGGTGTGTGTCGGCTTCCTTCCGCACAATTTCAACCCAGCCCGGTTGTTCATGGGGGATTCCGGCTCGATGCTCATCGGGCTGCTCTCGGCCGCCTCGATGATCTCGGTGACCGGTCAGGTCGCGTACGGGGGTTACGCTGGACCCTCCCAACAACTTCCGTCGCTGATTCCGCTGGCCATCCCGCTGGCGGTGCTGGCCGTCCCGGTGCTCGACTTCGGGCTCGCGGTCATCCGGCGGACGAAGGCGGGGCGCTCGCCGTTCGCGGCGGACAAGATGCACCTGCATCATCGAATTCTTTCGATTGGCAACTCCCACGTCAGGGCGGTTCTGCTGATGTACTTCTGGGCCGCGCTCGTCGGCTTCGGGGGAGTGGCGGCCTCCTTCTCCGACTCGCCGCTGCCGATCCTCGTCGCCACAGTCGGCGTGGGGCTGCTCGCGCTGCTCGCCCTTCTTCTGACGGGCCAGCGCGCGGCCCGGCGCGCATGATCGCCGCGGCTCGCCCGGCGCTGCGCGCCGGGTTGTGCACGATGGCGGTGCTGCTGGCTGTGGTCCTTGTGCTGACCGGCGCCATTCGGGGCGCGGCCGGAATCGCCGGCGGAGCCCTCGCGGTCGGCCTGGTGGCGGCGTTCTTCGCGCTCGGCAAGCTCGCCCTGGTCGCGGTCGCCCGGCGCGGCGCCACCACGATGCTGCTGCCGGCCGCGCTCGGGATCTACGCGGCGAAGGTCGCCACTCTGGGGGTCGTCCTGGTGGCGCTGCGCGACGCGACGGCGATCGACCTGCCCAGCTTCGCCTGGTCGATCATGGCCGCGACACTGTGCTGGGTGGGCGCCGAGGTCTGGGCCGCCACCAGGCTGCGCGTGCCGTTCTACGATCCGGCGACCTTCGATCCGTCCCGCGTCGCTCCGCTCGATCCGTCGCGGGTCGCTCGCCCCGGCGGCCCCGTCCGGGGGAATCCGTCATCCGCGGCCGCGCGCCCGCCGCGGGCGTCCGGCGAACAGCCGTAGACCGTGGCGGCCGCCACCGCGATGACCGGTGGCCGTGCGCCCAGCCGGGAGCCGGGTGCGGATCGGCCGGCGGCCGGTGCGGACCAGTCGGGGGACCGGCGAGGACAGGCCGCCGGACCGGTGAGGACGAGCCTCGGGGCGGCCGCGGATCAGCGGATCAGCGGTGATCCAGGATTAGGAACAACGTGATGGCGAACGGCACCAACGGGCCCGATCACGAAGATTCGGGCAAAAAGGACAATAGTGAAAGGGAAGAAAGACTAAGCTCGGGCTCGGCCGCGTCACCGAATCCACCGCCGGGCGAAGCCTGGGGCGTCATCGGCACGCTCATCGCCGGCGGCGGCTTCTGGGGGTTGGTCGGTCTGGGGATCGATCGGCTCGCCGGCTTCGACGCCCTGTTCTTCCCGATCGGGCTCATCGTCGGCATCATCGCGTCGCTCTATCTGGTCATCTACCGGTTCGGAGCCCGCCGCTGACGGTGCTCAGGGCAGTGTGTCGATGACGTAGTGTGACAACATGTCCAAAAACCCAACGGAAGATGAACGTTCGACTGTCTGTCGGAGATCTTAGTCCTGCAACCAGTGCTCTCCAGCGCCCGGGCAGATAGCATCTGCCCTGTCGAAGAGCGTCGTGAAGATGCCTTCGACACAGGACGTCCCCGCGTCGAACGCGCCGGGTCCGGGACAGCGTGTCCCTTGCCACCGGGGCTGTGGGCGGGTCGCGTCCGACGGTCATCCGCGTGTCTTCGATTGCCCGGAGCGGCGGCCCATCCCGTATAGGGTGAGGTCGATCCGACCCCGGGGGGATCGCGAACTTTGTCAGCATAAATGATCTTGGAGGTATCGGAAGTGCCGAGCGGATCGGTGCTCTTGGCGGCCGATGACGGCTTCCACGGGCCGACTCCCGATGTCTTCAAGCCGAAGAGCTGGTTCGAGTTCGACCTGGGCCCGATCGACTTCTACTTCAACAAGTGGTCCGCGCTGACTCTGTTCGTCGCGCTGTTCGTCGGCGGCTTCCTCTGGCTGGGGTTCCGCAAGGCGACGCTGGTGCCGCGCGGGCTCCAGAACTTCTGCGAGTCGATCTACGACTTCGTCGATCTCCAGATCGCTCAGAACGTCATCGGCGAGCGAGGCAGGATGTTCTCCCCGTACCTGACAATTCTCTTCTGCTTCATCCTGCTCTCCAACGTCATGGCGGTCATTCCGGTCGCGCAGTTCCCGACGACGTCGCGGATCGCGCTGCCGATGATCCTGGCCGCGGTGAGCTGGTTCATCTTCAACATCGTCGGTATCCGCGAACACGGGGCCGGTACCTACTTCAAGGACATGCTGGTGCCGGCGCCGACCGCGCCGCTGTTCGTGAAGGTCATCCTGGCTCCGATCGAGTTCGTCTCGACGATGATCGCCCGCCCCGCCACCCTCGCCATCCGGCTGTTCGCCAACATGTTCGCCGGCCACATGCTGCTGCTGGTCTTCGCGTTGGGCGCCGACTACCTGCTGCCGAAGCCCCAGTTCGTGTTCGGGCTGGTCTCCGGCCTGATGGCGATCGCTCTCACGCTGTTCGAGCTGATGATCGACGTGCTGCAGGCCTACATCTTCACGGTCCTCACAGCTGCCTACATCGGCGGCGCGATCTCCTCGCACGGCGGCGGAGACCACGCGGCGGACCACTCCCCGATCCACGGCCACGAAACAAGTGCGCCGGTCACCGCCGCTGGCGCGGTGGCGCGGGCCTGAACCTGAATCGACCCACGCGCACCGTGGGAGAGCCCCGGTGCACCGACCACAGAAGGACGGATCCCTACGATGTCTCTTTCCGCGGCCACGTTGCTCGCCGCTGATGACGCGATCAGCGGCAACATCGGCACGGTGGCCTACGGCATCGCGACCCTCGGCCCTGGCATCGGCGTCGGCATCATCTTCGGTCTGGGTATCCAGGCCATCGCCCGCCAGCCCGAGGCCGAGCAGGTGGCCTTCCGTTACATGCTGATCGGCTTCGCTGTCGTCGAGGCGCTCGCCCTCATCGGCTTCGTCGTGCCGTTCGTCTTCACCTGATCCGGGGCGCCCTGTGCTGCAGAATCTAGTTCTAGCCGCCGCCGAAGAAGGCGCGGAACACGAGGACAGCGTCCTTGTGCCGCCGCTCGCCGAGCTGATCGTCGGCCTGCTGGCCTTCGGTCTTCTCGTCGGATTCTTCTTCTGGAAGATCTACCCACAGATCCGTAAGACCTATGCCGAGCGGGCCGAACGTATCGAAGGTGGTCTCAACCGCGCCGAACGGGCGGAGCGCGAGGCACAGGCCCTGCTCGAGCAGTACCGTTCCCAGCTCGCCGAAGCACGCTCGGAGGCGGCTCGCATCCGCGAGGACGCCCAGGCACAGGGGCGGCAGATCGTCGAGGAGCTGCGCACGCAGGTGCAGCAGGAGGTCGCCGAGATCCGCGAGCGGGCGGACGCGGCGCTGGTCGCGGAACGTGCCCAGGTCGTGGCCTCCGTGCGCCGTGAGATCGGTGAGATCGCGCTCGAGCTCGCGACCCGGATCGTCGGCCGCGAGCTGGAGAACGACACCCGCCAGCGGCAGCTCGTCGACGACTTCATCGCGGGTCTCGACGAGGCTCCGCAGCCTGACGCCGTCCCGGCCGGGCCGGGAGTCTGACGGTGGAGGGAGCCAGCCGGCAGTCGCTCGCCGCCGCCAGGTCGGTCCTCGACCAGGTGACGGCGGTGCCGATCGGCGCAACCGCCGGTACGGTCGCGCCCGAGGTCCGTCGGATCGCCGGCGATCTCAGCGCGGTCGCCACCCTCGTCGGGGGCGAGCCGACGGTTCGGCGCGCCCTCACCGACCCGGGCGCGCCGCCCCAGTCGCGGACGGGCCTCGCGGCCCGTCTGCTCGGCGGGCAGATCAGCCAGGGGGCGCTCGCCATCGTCTCGGCGGCCGTCGCCGGTCGCTGGTCGCGTCCCGTCGACCTCAGGTACGCGCTCGAGGAGCTCGCCGTCGAGGCGACGTTGGCGGAGGCGGAGGCGGCCGACGCCCTCGACGAGGTCGAGGACGAGCTGTTCCGGTTCGGCCGGATCCTCGGCCAGAACCCGCAGCTCTCGCTCGCCCTCACCGACCCGGCGGCGCCGACGTCGGTGAAGGTGGGACTGGTGACGCGGCTGCTGTCCGGCCGCGCCCACCCGGTGACCCTGCGGCTGGCCGAGCAGGCGGTGGCCGACCGCGAGCAGGGCGACATCGAGCGGCGCCTGGAGCAGCTCAGCCGGATCGCGGCCGCCCGCCGCGGGCGGGTGGTCGCCGTCGTCCGTACCGCGACCGTGCTCGACGACGACCAGATCGCGCGGCTGAAGGTGGCGGTCAGCCGCTTCTTCGGCCGGCAGATCCAGCTCCAGATCGATCTCGACCCCGCTGTCCTCGGTGGTGTCGCCGTACGGGTCGGTGACGAGGTCGTGGACGGCACCGTCCTGCGCCGCCTCGCGGCAGCCCGCCGCGGGCTGACCCGTTAGGCCGCGGAGCGCGATGGGCGAGCTGAAGCCGGGTCCGACCGCCGGACCGGCAGAGACGACCGATGACCAGATCCACGCCAGCCATGAAGGACCAACGCGATGACTGAGCTGTCCATCCGGCCGGAGGAGATCCGCGACGCCCTCCGGGAGTACGTCGACTCCTTCCAGGCCACCTCCGGTGACCGGGAGGAGGTCGGCCGTGTCGTCGTGACCGGTGACGGGATCGCGCGGGTCGAGGGCCTTCCGCACACCATGACCAACGAGCTGCTGGAGTTCTCCGGCGGCGTGCTGGGACTGGCCCTCAACCTCGAGGTCGGCGAGATCGGCTGCGTCATCCTCGGCGACGCCGAGCACATCGAGGAGGGCCAGGAGGTCCGCCGGACCGGCGAGATCCTCGCCGTCCCGGTGGGCGACGGCTTCCTCGGCCGGGTCGTCGACCCGCTCGGGCGCCCGATCGACGGCCTCGGTGACATCGCCGCGGCCGGCACCCGGGCGCTCGAGCTGCAGGCCCCGTCGGTGGTGCAGCGCCAGCCCGTCAAGGAGCCGCTGCAGACCGGCATCAAGGCCATCGACGCGATGACCGCCATCGGCCGGGGTCAGCGTCAGCTGATCATCGGTGACCGGCAGACCGGGAAGACCACCGTCGCGATCGACGCGATCATCAACCAGCGTGACAACTGGGCGAGCGGTGACCCGAAGAAGCAGGTCAAGTGCGTCTACGTGGCCATCGGCCAGAAGAAGACGACCATCCGCGAGGTGGTGAACACCCTCGAGGAGGCCGGCGCGCTGGCCTACACCACGATCGTCGCCGCCCCGGCCGACCAGCCGGCGGGCTTCAAGTACATCGCCCCGTACACCGGCTCGGCGATCGGGCAGTACTGGATGTACAACGGCCAGCACTCGCTGGTGGTCTTCGACGACCTCTCCAAGCAGGCCGAGGCGTACCGCGCGATCTCGCTGCTGCTACGCCGCCCGCCGGGCCGTGAGGCCTACCCGGGCGACGTCTTCTACTTGCACTCCCGTCTGCTGGAGCGCTGCGCGAAGCTCTCGGACGAGCTCGGGGGCGGGTCGCTGACCGGGCTGCCGATCATCGAGACCAAGGCCAACGACATCTCGGCCTACATCCCGACGAACGTCATCTCGATCACCGACGGCCAGATCTTCCTGGAGTCGGACCTGTTCAACCAGGGCGTCCGGCCGGCGATCAACGTGGGTACCTCGGTCTCCCGAGTGGGCGGCAGCGCGCAGGTCAAGGCGATGAAGTCCGTCGCCGGCCGCCTGCGCCTCGACCTCGCCCAGTACCGCGAGCTGGAGGCCTTCTCGGCGTTCGGCTCCGACCTGGACAAGGCCTCCCGCGACCAGCTCGCCCGCGGCGCCCGGCTGGTGGAGCTGCTCAAGCAGCCCCAGAACAAGCCGTTCTCCGTCGAGCGCCAGGTCGTGTCGATCTGGGCCGGCACCACCGGCAAGCTGGACGACGTGCCGGTGGAGGACATCCGCCGCTTCGAGGCCGAGTTCCTCGACTTCGTCGGGCGGACCCACAGCGCCATCTACGACACCATCGTGAACACCGGGAAGCTCGGCGACGACCTCGTCTCCTCCCTGGAGTCGGCCATCGCCGAGTTCAAGGAGCAGTTCACGCTGTCGAGCGGCAAGCAGCTGGTGAACGAGGCGGTCCCCGAGGCGCTCGACCCGTCCGCGGTGGAGCGCGAGGAGATCGCCGTCCACCACCGCAAGCCGTCCGACGAGACCGCGGGTCACTGACCCATGGCGGGCCAGCTTCGCGAATATCGGCGGCGGATCAAGACGGTCCAGTCCACCAAGAAGATCACCAAGGCGATGGAGCTCATCGCCGCCTCGCGGATCGCCAAGGCCAGGGCGCGGGTCGCCGCGTCCCGGCCGTACGCGGAGGAGATCACGCGAGTGATCAGTGCCGTGGCGTCGCAGACGACGATCGCTCATCCGCTCACCACCGAGCGCCCGGAGCCGACGCGGGCAGCCGTGGTCGTGATCACCAGCGACCGCGGCCTCGCCGGCGGCTACAGCTCCAACGCGCTCAAGCGCGCCGGGGAGCTGGTCGAGCTGCTGCGTGAGGAGGGCAAGGAGCCGCTGCTCTACGCGGTCGGCCGCAAGGCGGGGACGTACTACCGCTTCCGCGGCCGGGCGCTGGCCGGCGACTACACCGGCTTCTCCGAGCAGCCGAGCTACAGCGACGCGAAGGCGGTGGCGGACGCCCTCATCACGGCCTTCACCACGCCCACCGAGGAGGGCGGTGTCGACGAGATCCATCTCGTCTTCACCGAGTACGTCAGCGCCATGACCCAGAACGCGGTGGCGCACCGCCTGCTCCCGATGGTCCTGCGCGAGCACGACGAGCCGCCGGCCGGTGGGCCGCTGCCGAACTACGAGTTCGAGCCGTCGGCCGAGGCCGTCCTCGACGCGCTGCTCCCGCGGTACGTCGAGAGCCGTCTCTACGCGGCGCTGCTGGAGTCGGCGGCCTCCGAGTCGGCGGCCCGCCAGCGCGCGATGAAGTCGGCGACGGACAACGCCGAGGACCTCATCAAGACCTACACCCGCGCGGCCAACCGGGCCCGCCAGGACGCCATCACCCAGGAGATCTCCGAGATCGTGGGTGGCGCGAACGCCCTGGCGTCCGGCGCGTAGGAGACCTGTGATCTTCCGGCCACCCCTGCCCCGGCGTGCACCGCGGCGGGCCGACGCACTAGGCGGCGGGCGGACCGGTGTGGACACTGGGCTCACAGCCGGCATCGACTCCGCTGCCGGCGTCGACACCGACGAACGTCAAGCCGAAGCCCGCGGCGGCGGGCAACGACAGTGAAACCGAGGACGCCATGACCGTCACCACCAGCTCGCCGACCACGGCGGAGGGCCGGACTCCGGGGATCGGCCGAGTCGCCCGAGTCATCGGACCGGTCGTCGACGTCGAGTTCGCCCCCGACGAGCTTCCCGAGATCTACACCGCGCTGCACGTCGACCGCACGATCGACGGCGAGACCGCGGTCCTGACCCTTGAGGTCGCGCAGCACATCGGCGACAACACCATCCGCGCCATCTCCATGCAGCAGACCGACGGCCTCGTGCGCGGGGCTCCGGTCCGCGACACCGGCGCGCCGATCTCCGTCCCGGTCGGGAACGCCACCAAGGGCCACGTGTTCAACGTGCTCGGCAACCCGCTCGACGTGGACAAGGTCGACGCCGAGACCTACTGGCCGATCCACCGCTCGGCGCCGGCCTTCGACCAGCTCGAGTCGAAGACGGAGATGTTCACCACCGGCATCAAGGTCATCGACCTGCTCGCCCCGTACGTGCGAGGCGGCAAGATCGGTCTGATGGGCGGCGCCGGCGTCGGCAAGACCGTCATCATCCAGGAGATGATCCGCCGGGTCGCCAAGGAGTTCGGTGGCGTGTCGGTGTTCGCCGGCGTCGGCGAGCGCACCCGTGAGGGCAACGACCTGTTCCTGGAGATGACCGAGGCCGGCGTCATCGAGGACACCGCGCTCGTCTTCGGCCAGATGGACGAGCCGCCCGGCACCCGGCTCCGGGTCGCCCTCGGCGCGCTCACCATGGCCGAGTACTTCCGGGATGTGCAGAAGCAGGACGTGCTCCTGTTCATCGACAACATCTTCCGGTTCACCCAGGCCGGCTCCGAGGTGTCGACGCTGCTCGGCCGGATGCCCAGCGCCGTCGGCTACCAGCCGACGCTGGCCGACGAGATGGGCGCCCTGCAGGAGCGGATCACCTCGACCCGCGGTCACTCGATCACCTCGCTGCAGGCGATCTACGTCCCCGCGGACGACCTGACCGACCCGGCCCCGGCGACGACGTTCACCCACCTCGACGCCAACACGGTGCTCGACCGGGCGATCTCCGACCTCGGCATCTACCCGGCCGTGAGCCCGCTGGACTCGAACTCCCGGATCCTCGACGCCCGGTACATCGGGCAGGAGCACTACGACACCGCCCGCGAGGTGCAGCGGATCCTGCAGCGCTACAAGGACCTGCAGGACATCATCGCCATCCTCGGTATCGACGAGCTCTCCGAAGAGGACAAGATCCTCGTCAATCGGGCTCGCCGCATCCAGCGGTTCCTGTCCCAGCCGTTCTTCGTCGCCGAGCAGTTCACCGGCATCCCCGGCAAGTTCGTCCCGCTCGACGAGACGATCGACTCGTTCCGCCGGCTCACCCAGGGCGACTACGACCACCTGCCCGAGCAGGCGTTCTTCATGTGCGGCGGGATCGAGGACGCCGAGAAGAACGCGGAGAACCTGTAATGCCGATGCGGGTGGCGATCGTCTCGCCCGAGCAGGAGGTGTGGTCCGGCGACGCCGACATGGTCGTCGCCCGGACCGTCGACGGCGACATCGGTGTCCTGCCGGGACACATCCCCATGCTGGCCGTGCTCGTGCGCGACCAGACCGTGCGGGTGAAGGTCGGCGGCCAGGAGATCTCGGCCGCCGTCGACGGGGGCTTCGTCTCCGTCACCAAGGAGGGCGTCAGCATCCTCGCCGAAAGCGCGACGATCGCCTGACGCGGTTCGCCGGAACACCCCGGCTTCGGCGCTGACACCTGTCGGCGCCGAAGCCGAGACGGCGGCTCCAGAGGCCGGCAGAGCCCCAGGCTCCGTCGGCCCCAGGCCGTCGCCGGGGCTCTGCTCAGCCGCCGGCGCCAGGCTTCCACAGGACGTCCCCGTCCGGGTTCGCGACCCGGGACAGGATGAACAGCAGGTCGGACAGGCGGTTCAGGTAACGGGCCGGCAACGGGCTCGTCGCCTCCGGCTCCGCCTCGACCAGCGCCCAGCAGGCCCGCTCGGCCCGGCGCGCCACCGTGCGCGCCACGTGCAGCAGGGCCGCCCCGCGCGTGCCACCGGGCAGGATGAACGAGCTGAGCTTCGCCAGGTTCTCGTTGTAGTGGTCGCAGGCCTGCTCAAGACGGTCGACGTAGCTGTCGGTGATCCGCAACGGCGGGTACTTCGGCTCGGCGACCACCGGGGTGCACAGGTCGGCACCCACGTCGAACAGGTCGTTCTGCACCTGCCCGAGAGTCTCGCGGATGTCCGGGCCCAGCTCGCCCAGCGCCAGCGCCACCCCGATCGCCGCGTTCGCCTCGTCGACGTCGGCGTAGGCGGCCAGCCGTGGCGACGTCTTCGCCACCCGCGACATGTCACCCAGCGCCGTCGTGCCGTCGTCGCCGGTACGGGTGTAGATCCGGGTCAGGTGCACCGCCATGGCGTCACTGTATGGGCGCCGCCGTCCCGGTGCCCGTGAAGACCTTCAGATCACGGCATGCACGACGCTCGCGTCGTCACTGACCCCGAACCTCGGATGGCGCCGGCACTCGGGGTCCGCCTGTTCGGTCTCGCGGAGCCGGTGCACCAGCTCCTCCGCGGCTCCGCGGCGCACCGCGTCAACGAGAGCCCCGTACCCGTCCACCAGGGCGAACGGCTCGACAAGCCGGGCGAAGCCGTCCGAGAGCAGCAGCAGGTCCTCGCCGCCGGTCAGGCGAAGAGTGCGGCAGTGCGCGTGACGGGTGGCCTCCGGGACGTCCCCGAGGATCCACGACCCGCGCGACGTGTTACGCCGCCGGCGGCGCTCCAGCAGGGTCCCGCGTGCCCGTCCATAAGCTGCCGCCGGATCGTCGCCGTGGTCGATGTCCGCCCGGATGGCATCGAGGATCGTCCGCTCGGTCGTCGCGAACTGAGGATCCACGAACACGGTTGGAGACGGCCGGCCGCCGGCCGGGGCCAGCACGACGGGGACGTCGCCGAGAAGGCACAGGTCCAGCAGGTCACCGCGTTGCCGCACCACCGAGATCGCGGCGGTGGGGAACCCGGTGGAGCGGCACGTGCCCGCGTACGGCAGCCCGGCGAGCCGCGCCCGCGCCGTCACGTGTCCGACCAGCCGTGCGAGGACGTCCGCGAGCTCGGCACCGTCCCAGTCGACGCTGCGCAGGTAGTCGTCGGCCACCGAGCTCAGCCAGGCGGCGGCGGGAAGGCCCTCGATCGGCGGTCCGGCTTCGAGGGCTGTCGCTCCGTCGACCACCCAGGCGCCGTCCGCTCGAAATCCGCAAGCGTCCTCGTTGTGGGCCTTTGCCGACCAGCTCGAGGCCACCGTCACCTGCATCTCCGCCAGTCACCTTCCCCTCTCGCCCCTGCTTCGTCGGTCAGTGTCCGGCGAGTGCCAGGCCGACGCCGAGGAGTATCGCCCCCAGGAGGAGGGGAAGTAGGCGCCGTCGGGAGTCTCCGCCACCGATGACCAGGATGTGGAAGCCCCAGAACACCAGGAGCGTCACGCCTCCGGCGCAGGTGAGGAGGCCCGACGCCGGTCCCGGAGGTTGCCCGGCCGCGATGTTGGCGGCGGTCGTGATGAACGCGATCACCGCCGCGAGCAGGCCCATGATCTCGAGGATCTGGGTCCGGATACCGCGCAGTTCCGTGGTCGCCTCGTTCTGTCCTATCCGGAGCAGATCGGCCTGTTGCGCGTACTGGATGCGGGCGCGGATCAACTGGTAGTCACCGATTCGCAGCGCGTACTCGGCTCCCGAGCTGTCCTCCTCGTCGATGGCTCGCGCGATGCTCGCTCGAGCCGAGGCGTATGCGCCCCGGAGAGTGGCTATGCGGGCATGAGTGCCGTGATAACGCGGGTAGGCGCCGTGGCTGAGGGCGATCGCCTGCCGGATCAGCCGTTCTCCCTCCAGCAGGAGCTGGGGATCCGGGTCCGTGTCCGCCTCGTACTGATCCGCGATGATCGAGGCCGCCAGATGGAGGACCCCTGGGATCGACGACAGCCGGCGCACCGCTTCGAGCGCGAAAGTGAGAGCTGCCTGTCTGTTCGCCGGCTCGCCGTCGAGTGAGGAGTAGTACTCGGCCTGCATGAAGTAGAACATCGGATGATCGCCGAACGCGGACTGGTACTGGTCCACGTTCGCCCGGTGAGTCAGGTGATCCCTGCGACGCCAGGCGCGCGCCTGCACGCAATAGAACGCGTTGAATCGCGCCTGTTCGGATTGGGACGGGTCGCCCAGAATCGCGGCGAGCGCGTCATCCGTGGCGATCGGATCCTCGAGCAACGCCCGGGCCTCGGTCCCGTACGAGGCGTGGGTTTCCGGCGGCAGGGACTCAAGGCGCGCTAGGAGCACCGAAACCGAAGTCCAGGTCAGGTCCAGGTAATCCAAGTCGACGTAACCCAATTGGTAGGTTCCGCGCATGCATTCCGTAAGCGTAGCCGGTGTGACACGCAGAGATGACGGTCGCGTGCTCTGCATCCAGCGGCGGGACACCGGCGCGTGGCAGATTCCGGGCGGAGTCCTCGAGCGTGGTGAGACCTTCGAGGACGGGCTTCGCCGCGAGGTGCGGGAGGAGACCGGGGCGCTCGTGGAGCCGGTTCGCCTTACGGCATCTACCTCAACCTGCCCATGGGCGTCGTGGCGATGGTCTTCCTCTGCCGTGCGGTCTCCGCCGTGATCAGCTCCCAGACCGACGAGTCCGTGGCGGTCGACTGGCTCACCGTGGACGAGGTCGTCCAGCGGTCGGTGCCCGCGTTCGCCGTGCGGGTCACCGACGCGCTCGCCGGCCAGCCGGAGCCTTTCCTGCGTCACCACGACGGAGTGCGCGTGCTGGGCGTCGCCGGTTCGCCCGGTGCTGCCGTGGACTCCGCCTCGGCGCCGCATGCATAGCAATCCGGTCAGATCGTCGGATGGATGTCGGTGGTCCCCGGAGGTCTTCGTTGGTGTCCGGTTGTGGCCGGGGCGCGCCGTTTGCCGAGGCCGCGCTGAAGATCTTCCACGGAGCACCTAGCATCGGAGCCCGTGGAGTGCTTCGTCGTGACAGGCGGGACCAGGCTGGTCGGCGAGGTCGCCGTTCCGGGCGCGAAGAACTCGGTGCTGAAGCTGATGGCGGCGAGCCTGCTCGCGCCCGGCCGCACCACGTTGGACGCGGTACCCGACATCCTTGACGTCTCGGTGATGGCCGACGTCCTGCGTGGCCTCGGGGCCGGGGCGGAGCGTGACCGGGCCGGGGGTCGGATCGTCATCGACATACCCGAGGTGGTCGATGCCACCGCGGACGCCGAGCTCGTCCGCCGGATCCGGGCGTCGGTGGCCATCCTGGGGCCGCTCGTCGCCCGCCGCGGGGAGGCCCGGGTGGCGCTGCCCGGTGGCGACGCGATCGGCTCGCGCGCGCTCGACATCCACATGAACGGCCTGACGAAGCTCGGTGCCGTGGTGGACGTCGAGGCCGGGGTACTGGTGGCCCGCTGCTCCGGGCGGCTGCAGGGCGCCTCGATCTGGCTGGACTTCCCGAGCGTCGGGGCCACCGAGAACCTGCTGATGGCCGGGGCGCTCGCCAAGGGCACGACCGTGATCGACAACGCGGCCCAGGAGCCGGAGATCGCCGACCTGTGCGCGCTGCTCACCGCCATGGGCGCCCGGATCGACGGCGCGGGCACGTCCACGCTCGTCATCGAGGGGGTGGAGGGGCTGCGGCCGGTGCTGCACCGCACCGTCCCGGACCGGATCGTCGCGGGTACGTGGGCGATCGGCGCGCTGATGACCGGTGGCGACGTGACCATCCGGCACGGCCGGGCCGAGCACCTCGGGATCGTCCTGGAGAAGCTCGCGGGCGCGGGGGCGGCCGTCGAGCTCGTCGAGGACGGCTTCCGGGTGAGCGCGGACGGGCGGCCGCGCTCGATCGACGTCGTCACGCTGCCCTACCCGGGCTTCCCGACCGACCTCCTGCCGCAGGTGATCGCACTGGAGGCGGTCAGCGAGGGAATCTCGCTGATCACCGAGAACGTCTTCGACAGCAGGTTCGTGTTCTGCCGGGAGCTGCACGCGCTCGGCGCCGACCTGCGCACCGACGGCCATCACGTGGTCGTCCGGCCCACCCCGCGGCTGACCGGCGCCTCCGTGCTCGCCTCGGACGTCCGCGCCGGCGCAGCGCTGGTGCTGGCAGGCCTGGTGGCGGAGGGCACGACCGTGGTCCGTGACGTCCACCACATCGACCGCGGGTACGCGCACTTCGTGGAGAACCTCACCGCGCTCGGCGCCGAGATCCGCCGCGAGCCGTCCTCGGCGGCCGCGGCCTGAGTCGACCGCGGCCGAGCTGACCGCGACAACCGACCGGCGGACCTGGGCCAGGACTGGTACGGGTGTCGGCGGGCGGGTCAGGCGCCGTCGGTGGGCTCGCGGCGGCTCTGGGCGAGCGCGCGCACGGCCCTGGGCAGGTCGGCGGCGAAGACGAGCACGTGCTGGAGCTCCCCGGCCAGGTAGAGCAGGTCGCCGTGGGGGCTCACCGGGGCGGGCACCGGCCGCGCGGGCGCCAGGGTGGCGCGCACGCCGCTGCCGATGAGGGTCGCCCGCAGCCGCTCGGCCCGCTCGCTGGGCACGGTGGCGACGGCGACCAGCAGGCCGAAGTCATCCGCGCGCCGGTCGCCGCCCGGATGACCGGTACCGCCATCGGCGCCGCCATCCGCGTCCGGGTCGTGATCGGTGTGCGCGTCCGGCGTCGAGGTCAGCCGGCAGACGGCGACCAGCACACCGACGGCGATCAGGACCAGGGTGGGTCCATAGAGGAAGCCGAGAGCGGTGGTCTCCATGATCACCCCTTGGTCCGTCTGGTCTGTCGCGGGGCGCCCGGGGGCCTTCGGTGCCCTGGTCCCAGGTTCGTTTCCCGCCAGGTCCATCGTCGCACCGACACCGACGTTCGGATGGGTCTTTGGGCCTGAGCTGGATCGTCACACCAGTCAAATGGAACATATGGGAGAGATTGGTGAGATCATCGCCATGGGTGGGTTCCGAGTAGCCCCCCACTGCGATCGGCTGTCCGCGGGACTCGTCCAGCTGTGTGCGGCAAGCCGAGCGCAGGTGCAGGTGCCCAACGGCGGGCCCGACGCGACAGTCTCGGCCTGCCGGTGCATGGGGAATCGGAGGCCGCGATGGGCGAGTCGTCGACGGTGCGGGCGGTGGAGGCGGACTGTCCCGGCGAGGGCGGGAACCAGACCCTCCGACTGGTGGGGACGGTGGACGTCCGATCCGTCGGGGAGCTCCGGATGCTGCTGCACAACGCGATCGACGCCGGTCGCGGCCCACTGCACGTCGACGTCGGCGGGCTGGAGCTGGGCGACCACGCGGGTGTCGGGGTGCTGCTCGGGGGCGCCCGCCGGGCCCGCGCCCTCGGCCGCACGCTCGTCCTGGTGGACGCCTCCGCGGCCCTCGGACGCCTGCTCGCGGTCGACCGCCTTGGACGTCTGCTGCGCGTCCAGATCGCGCCCGACCGGCTCGCTGCCGTGCCTCCCGGTGCTGGCGGGCACGGCACGGTCGGCCACGCCCGCCGCGCCCGCGGCCTGAGCGTCCCCGCGGCCTGAAGTCCCCACCGGGTCCGTGGCCTGAGCGTGCCCGCAGCCTGAGAGAGCGCCCCCGGGGGTGCGGCTTCGTCCCGTGAGATTCGTCACCGGCGACGATCGTCCGTGGACGCTGAGTGATCGGCAAGTCCCCGTTGGCGGGCGCCGAGCCGGCATAGGGCATGCTTTCCCGATAATCGGGCCGGGTCGTGGCATGGTGGAGGTAAGACACAGACATGCTGGACGTGGAGGTGCCCGCGGGGGTGGACCCAGCCGGTGGTCGGGCGGCCCGGCCGGGGGCCGCGGCCTGGACCCAGCAGCAGCGGCCGCTCCTCGTGGCCGCCTCCTTCGTGGTCGCGGTCGTGCTCGGGGTGGTCATCGGGCTCGTCTGGGCCTCCGACGACTCCGCCACGCCGGGCGCCGTCGCCGTCGAGCAGCCCGACGACGCGATCCTCAGCCCCCCGCTGCCCTCGGTCCCCTGGGAGACCAGCCGGGTCGCCGGCAGGGCGCGGACGCTGGCGCTCAAGGGCAACGAGCCCACGACCCTGCGCCAGCCGCTGATGTGGCTCGCCGCCTACGAGGTGCGCAAGAAGACCGGTGCCGCCGCCCCGGTCGCGTCGGACGTCACGATCCCCAACGGGATGTTCTACGGCGCCGTCGAGGGCGTCGACAAGGAACGCGACGAGTTCTGGGCCGTCGGTATGACCGAGATCCGTGGGGTCGCCGAGACGGACGCCCCCGACCCGCACGTGTGGAAGCGCGTCGGCAGCGCCCCGTGGACCCTGGTCGGCCGCGGCACCGCGGCCTGCGACCTGATCCCCGCCGACCTGAAGAACATCTGGGGCCCGAGCGCCTGCTCCTCCGCCTGAGGCCCGCCGCCACCCGCGTCCGCCACCGTCGAGCCCTTCCGTCGCCTGAACGTCCGCCGCTGAACGGCAGCCGCCTGGACGTCCAGCGTCTGGGTAGCCCTGTTCCGGGTAACTCTCCGTAGGAGCTCTCGGCCGGCCCGGGCCCTGCGCACTGGGGGCGCCGGACCGGCATCGGCGGCTACGCTGCTGCCGTCGCCGGATCTCGCGAGGATCGGCGGCCATTGATCCCCGTCCTGGCTCGGCGTCGGATGTGCCCCGAGGTCCGTGCGCACGGCCCGTGCCTGTGGCTCTGCGCGCGGGGGCGGCGTCCGTCCGGCTGCCGGTTCCTGGGCGTCGCACGGAGCGCTAGGAGGCGGCGATGACGGATGTGGCCAGGTCG